>JAICZH010000194.1 GCA_025933775.1 Chitinophagaceae bacterium | reverse complement strand
CCTGGAGTTCCACCTGGATCCATACAACGCTGCTCCATTGCCGGAAATATCATTTTTGTAGGTTTCATTAGTAATTCGGTAAACTATCATGCAAAAATTCCGTGTTCTATTCTTCCTAATTGTGTAAGTACATTATTGATGCCTTCAATACTAGCGAGCGAATGTAACGACAAACGACCTTCCAGCATATAGGGATTATCGCGAAGCCAGAGATTAAATTTCTGATAGCTTCCAAAAACTTCTTTACCACGTTGGAAAACTTTATTTATCTGGTAAATTCTGTCGATGGTGCCTGAGCTAAAAGAGCCATCATTATGGGCATATCGTTGTAATGTTCTTTCTGAAATATGAAGAATATCCGCCCATTCTTTTTGCGTAAAATCAACCTTTGACGCCATTTTTTTAAAATCACTAAAGGAATTATCTCTCGAAATTTTGATTGGCTGCGATGGATAATAAGCAGCTTCAGGTTCTTCAGCCTTTACCGACTTAATAGCGGTATTTTTATATTTTTTACTTTTCATAGTGTCGTCATTTGTCCTCCAAATATACGACATTTGTCTTTTGTTTCAAGTTTTTTCAAATTTTTATTTTTTCACGGTTAGTTTTGCGCCATAAAATTCCTCATATTGATGAAGCCATACAGTCAGATCAGGGCCATGCTTGCAATAACCCAAGCCAGCTTACACTCACTTTTCAGAAGCCCTTCATCTGTTGTTTTCGGTTTTGCATTTCCATTTGTTTTTATTCTTGTTTTTGGATTTATGGGTAATGGCGGAGCATTTACAAGCTATAAGATTGCCGTTGATAATTCTGCTGACACTACAAATGAGCTGTACAAAGCCATTGAAAATTCAAACGGAGTTATCATAAAAAAATATTCAGATCATAAATCATTGGAAAAGGATTTAGAGGGTGGTAAAATAGCAGGCGTCATTAATATTCAAAAAGATTCCTCTAAAAACCCACCTTATATTTTTACTTTAAAAAGCACTACATCCAGTAATAACCAATGGCCGCAGTTTAAAGCCCTTGTAGAAAGTATCATCAACAAACTGAGCAACGAAAAATATCCCAACCGGCCAACTATAGCAACTTTTGACTTTGATTTTCCGAGAGATATTGCTGTCATTAGAAAATACAAAACCATTGATTTCATTTTGCCGGGGCAATTGGGTTTTTCACTTTTGGCTTCCGGTGTTTTTGGCGTAGCATTTATGTTTTTTAACCTGCGGAATACACTCGTACTGAAACGATTTTTTGCTACGCCCATCAGCCGAACCTACATTATTTTGGGGGAAATGCTCAGCAGGGTTTTATTCCAGATGTTAACAGCAATAGTAATCATCCTTGCTGGCCGGTATTTGTTTGATTTTACTTTGGTAAGGGGATTTGAAACATTCGTTGAATTGCTCATTTTAAGTTTTATCGGCCTTGTGGTATTTATGGGAATGGGCTTTATCGTGAGTGGCCTCGCCAAAAACGATAGTACGATACCTCCATTTGCCAATATCATTACCCTTCCCCAGTTTTTAATCGGCGGCACATTTTTTCCTATAGATGTTTTTCCAAAATGGCTACGGGGAATAGCGCAGGCAATGCCGCTCACTCATTTGAACAATGCCTTGCGCGACGTGGCTTTTGAAGGAAATAATTTGTGGGATGAAAGATGGGAAATAAGCATTCTTCTTTTATGG
>JAICZH010000014.1 GCA_025933775.1 Chitinophagaceae bacterium | reverse complement strand
GGATCATAAATCGAGGCTTGAATTATTGGCAAGCTTAAGACTGAACAATGAAATTGACCAGCAATTTTTTTTGAATCGCGTGGCCGATGAAGAAAAAATTTTGGAATCGGAATTGCATTCCATAGCCATCATTACCAAATCTATTGCACAAAAAGCAGCGAATGCAGCCATTGATATTTTTCAAAATGCGATTGCAAAAGTGATTGGGTTGTAAAAATTGTTTTTTAATCGCAAAAAGCCTTTAGTTTTATAATTTTAATTAATGAAAAATATTTTTTGCTTCCTGATATTTCAATTATTTGCAATCGTTTCCTTTTCACAAACTATTCCGTACGGCAACAATTCAGCAGCAGGGAAATATTATAGCATACGCGGCATTAAAATATACTGCGAAATTTATGGCAGCGGCAAACCTTTGTTGATGATTCATGGCAATGGCGGAAGCATTGCAGCGTTTAAAAATAATATTCCTTATTTCTCCAAAAAATATAAGGTAATTGTAGCCGACAGCCGCTCGCAAGGCAAATCGAAAGATGAAAACGATTCATTAAGTTTTGAAATGATGGCTGATGATGAAGCCGCTTTGCTGGATGCGCTAAACATTGACTCCGCCTATGTTTTGGGCTGGAGCGATGGAGGCATCAATGCGCTGCTGCTTGCCATGCGGCATCCTGAGAAAGTAATCAAACTCGTTTCTACCGGCGCTAATTTGTGGCCCGATTCCACTGCCATTATTCCATCGCTGTGGAAGGAAGACAAAGCAAATTATGATTCTTTAAAAGATAACCATTTTACGTCAGCTGCAGCAAAAAATGATTGGAAATTATTTTTGCTCGATTGGTTTCAACCCAATATTTCATTAGATGCTTTGCACGAAATAAAATGCCCTTCATTAATTATTGGCGGCGATCACGATCTTATAAAAATTGAGCACACGGTTTTAATTTACCAAAATATTCCGTCAGCATATTTATGGATAGTTCCCAATTCGGGACATGCTACTTTAATAGAGCATAAAGATGAATTCAATAAAATTGTTGATGATTTTTTTACCAACCCTTTTCATAAAAGATAAAAATTTTATGAAAATAGTTTGCTCGCATTATCTACTTTTGCCAATAAAATTTTTTATGAAAAAATGCCGCATTCCTACCCGTTGTTTTCTTTTTTTAATAATTATTATCTCCCAAAATTCGTTAGCTCAAAACCCTGAAAACTGGACTAGTAGCCAGCTTACAGAACCTTCGCAATTGGCAGCCATTATGAAATCGAATAAAGATGTGCCTGTAATTTTTAGCATTGGGCCCGCAGCAATTATTCCAAACTCTATTGATATCGGAATGGTAAAAGATGAAAAAAATTTGGATAAGTTTAAAGAACATATAAGCAAGCTGCCCAAATCAACCAACATTTTAATTTATTGCGGATGCTGCCCGTTTGCACATTGCCCTGATGTGCGCCCTGCTATTGCGGCTTTACAAAACATGCATTTTACCAATTATCATTTACTCGATCTGCCACACAATATTAAAACAGATTGGATTGATAAAGGATACCCCATAAATAAAATTAATACCGCTAAATAAAAATTATTGTAAAGTATTTTCTGAAGGACGTATATCAGCATCATTTTCTTTTTCATAAACCAAAACTTTTACCGTCCATTCATTCATGTTATAATTTATTGCCACTTCAATTTTTAATCGTTGCAAAAATTTTTCATTCACATCGGGCTGCAAGATGCTTGAGGCAAAGGATCGGCCTTCGTTTGGCGCATCATAGGGGCCTTTAAATTTCCATATTTTATTTTCAGGCATTGCAAAATTGGCATCATTAAGCTGATGATAAATTTGCTTATATTTTTCAATGGCTTCTTCATAATCTTCAGTCATAAGCAAAGTAGCTTGCCAGCTATACGCACCTTGCAGTCCCTTTATTTCTGTAATCGTACTTTGGGTAGCACCGCGTGGTTTTATTTTACTTTCATATTCAATGGTATTTGCTGTTTCATATATTTCTGCACCTTTAATATTGTAAAAGTGATCATAATAATCTCTTACTACTTTTTCAATATCGGGCTTAATAGAGCCGGAAGAATTTAGAGCAATTAATTTTTTTTGAGCAAGAAGATGAAGATTTAAAAAAATAAAAAAGAAAGTAAATAATTTTTTCATAAGAGTAAATGTTGGATTTTTTTGTTTAATAAAACACGATGATAAAAGAATATTTATATCGCAATGCAAAGAAATAATCCACAAGTGTTAATATCTTTTCTGCATTTGACTTGGAAGGATTTTTGCTGCATTAAAAAAGATTTATTTATAAAATTTTCTCTGTGAGAATTGCTGTTAACAATAATTTTTTTTATATTGATTTTACACAAAAGCTTGATATCATGAAAAATTTAATTCTCGGTTGTATTGCACTCACTGCATTCAGTTGCACTTCAACTAAAAAACCAGCTCCCCAAATGCCGGGCGCTTATTTTATGTTATCGCAAACAATTAATAACGGTAAAACAAATACAAAGTACACCGATCTTAAGCAGTTGAAAATTTATACCGACAGCTTTATGATGTACACGCAAGTAAATCCAACCGATTCTATTTCCGGATTTGGTGTGGGTTCTTATACAGCCGATACCGGAACAGTAACAGAAAATGTTATATACAGCGCACATGATTCTACATTCACTGCATCGCCTGCATCTTTTACATTGCATATTACTAAAACCCCCGATGGTTATGAACAATTAATTCCTGATATGGTTATTGATTCTCAGAAATCGAAACTTACGGAAGAATACCAATCGGTAGGCAAAACACAAAAAAGCCCATTGGATGGGGTATGGAAAGAAATCAATTCTTATACATTTAAAGGCACCGATACTTCCAAAAATAACAGAACTCAATACAAAGCTTTTTACGACGGATATTTTATGTTTGGCCAAACATCAAAAGATTCTTCGGGCAAAACCCGGGCGGGCATTGGCTTTGGAACTTTTGTAATGAATGGAGACAAACAAATTAAAGAAACCGATCTCAACTCAACTTTTGCAATAATTGCAGGAAATACTTTTGATGTGTATATTGAAATGGATGGCGCGGATAAATATAAACAAACCATCAGCTATCCCGATGGATCGAAGAGCGTAGAGTTTTATGAACGATTGAAAAAATAATTTTTCTTTTTTTTTGATATGAAAATTTTTACACTCTTCGGGTAATTTAATTCCTTTTTGAAAACCGATAGATTAATTTTAAAATTTTTGATGACTGTATTTTAATTTAAAAAAATATAACAGCCCAAACTGTTTTGTACATTTTTATTTTTCTTAACCTTCCTTTTTTTACTTTTAATTTTTATTGAAAATAAATTCATGAAAATTATTTTTATTTCATTATTAGTTGCAAACGGTTATTGCTGCGTTGCACAAGACTTTCAGGATACAAGAAAAAAAAATGAATCGTTTGCAAAATTACCGCGAACCGAAATACGTGCCGACCTTGCCACCTTTACTTTAGCAGGAATAATTGATGCAGTTGGAAAAAATGAATTGCAAAAAATTTCATTTACTTCTTTTGGCGACAACTTTATGAATTTTGAGGGAGATAGTATTAAGGCATCTATTCAGCTGGCTCCATTCGATAAAAGCAAGCACCGGCTTGATTATGACGATAAATATTTAATAAGAATAGATCGAAAAACTTATTATGGAAATTATGGAACCATTCCGCAAACTGATATCAGGCACATTACTTTAATTGTGGATAATGATACTGTTTTTATTCCGCCGGCTGCGTATGCCGACATATATAATCTAAATTTAACTTACAACGACAGAGGCACTTTGCGATCGCGCAATGCAATTTATAAATCAAAAGACGGACATAGAATTTACCTGTATGTTTTTTGTAAAGACAATACGGGCAGCTACGAAGTAACCTGGATTGTGCAGGATAAAAAATATTTGCGCAGGGTGCTGGATTATGGATTTATGTAATTGTATTTTGAAATTGGAATGATTTTAGTTGCAAGATTTACATTATGTCCCTCAAACCATCCACCCTGTATTTAAGCCGGTTTGGTATTGTATTAGCTATCGCTTATACTATTCCGGTAATTTTCTTTTTAAAAGACCGAAGGTTTTCAGATGTGTGGTTATTATATCTTGGCAGCGCTATATTCCTGTTCCTTTCTTTTGTTTTCGGAATTATATTTGGTTCTAAAAATAAAGATAATCCCCAAAAAAAATATAATGGTTTTACAGTAACTATTATTGGTGTTATTTTTTCTGTTGTTTTAATTTTGATATTAACATTGATATTAGCCCCGGATGTATATGGCATCGGATCGGCCAATGATGTGCTTCATCAAACTCCGCCTGCAATAACAACTTCAGGCAATCATGGTATTTTATTTATGATGCTTGCCGATGCAATTATTATCAATTTTGCAGCAGGTACTTTTTCAGCCGTTATTGCCAAAAGTAAGAATGAAGAAAAAAAACTTCCATCAAACGAATTTCCTGTTGATGAATAACCAGGTTGAATAATTTTCGGTTTTCAAAACCAGTAAACTTAACTACATTACAATTAAATTTTTTTAACATGAATAGATTAGTAAGAGCCCTAATTGCCGGATGGACAGCTAAAAAAATTGGCGGCGGATGCATAACAACAATTATTGTTTTTATAATTATTTATTATGCATTAGGTACATGCAACTCCCATCCTGTACAAACGGTTCCGCAAAAAAATTCAAGCATATCATCTGCCATATACCAGCCAAGGCCCGTGTAGGTTTTTTCATTAAAAATTTATTTTTTAACTCAACGATTTTTTAATCGAGCATATAATTCTTTAAATTTATGGATAAAAAAAATATTTCTTCCGAAAAAAAAGATGCTTCAAAAGATGCAGTAAATGAAGCACACACACAAGCGGAAAAAGATATTGAAAAAGATTCGGAACTCAATTTAGAACCCAAACCCGCCGATGATCTTGATGAAGGAGAGCTGGCAAAATTTGAAGCAGAAGATTAATTATTTTTCGGTTAAGAAGCTTTTTTGTTTTGTTGTTTCAGAAAATTACTTTCCCAAATTTTTTTCAGTTTATTTTTTGCAAAAGAAAAAGATGGTGATCTTGTTTCAAACAATTCTTTCAGTTCAAAAATATTTTCGGCCCGGCGCCAATCTTTAAACGCCGCATGCCACACGGGAGTTGTTTTATTTATTCCTTTCAATTTTAATTGCTCAATGGTGAACGGCCCACATTCATTATTTTCATCTTTAATAAAATAAGTGTTCATAAAAGTTACTGGTGGTATTAAAGGTTTGCTATGTAACGAAATTAATGCATGAATTATTTTTTACCGCTTTTAAATATTCACAAAAACGGGCGCAATTTTTTATGATACATCAGAGTAATTTCTTTTTATTTTTGTATTATAAAAATTTACGGAATGAAAAATAAATTATTGTCATTAAGTTTAATAATAATTACGGCGCTGGTTATTTCATGCAATCAAAGCAACAGCAATAACCAAATTACTTCGAACAAAGATTCTACAATTGCGAAACAGAAATTGATAAAAGAAGAACCCGTTTCTTACACTGTTGATGGAAAAAATTATAATGGTTATGTTGCTTACGATTCAAGCCAGGCGGATAAAAGGCCCGGAGTGCTTGTAATTCCTGAATGGTGGGGCTTAACCGATTATCCTCGAAACCGTGCAAAACAATTGGCCGACCTGGGTTACATTGCTATGGCAGTTGATATGTATGGTGATGGTAAAATTGCTGATAATCCTAAAACAGCCGAAGAGTTAGCCACTCCTTATTACAAAGACCCAACACTTGCAAAAAAAATGATAGATGTTGCTATTAATAAATTAAAAACTTTTCCCCAAACAGATACCGCAAAAATAGCTGCGATAGGCTATTGTTATGGCGGTTATATTGTTTTAAATGCAGCAAAGCTGGGAGCCGATTTAAAAGGTGTTGTTAGTTTTCATGGTGATCTTTCAGGAGTGGTTCCTGATAAAAAAATGATAAAAGCAAAAATACTGGTGTGCCACGGCGATTCAGATAGTTTTGTAAATCCCCAGGTTGCCGGTTTTAAAAAAGCGATGGATTCTGCAGGAGTAGGTTATACTTTTAAAAGTTATCCCAATGCTACCCATGCTTTTACCAATCCCGCATCTGATGAAAATGGAAAAAAATTTAATATGCCTATACGATACAATGCCGCTGCCGATACCGCTTCATGGAATGATATGAAAGTTTTTTTTAAAAAAATATTTTAATATGGAACAAACATAAATAAGTAAGAAGTTTTAATGAAGTGTGCTTTTTCTTACTATAAAGGCTAATTGTAAGCAATTTGTAAAAAGCTGGTAAACTTTTCCACACTTACAAAATTTTATGAAAAATCACTTGCATTAATTAAAATCAAACACTATTTTTACATTCAAATTACACAGCAAATCTTCCCCCTTTCCTCATCCCTTGAAATTCAAATTACCTTTTCTTAACTTTTATCCTGACTTAAATTTTTTTTAATACAATTCAATTCCTTTTTGAATTCCACTTGTTCTTATAAGATGTTCTGTTTTAATATCTGTTAAGAATTGTAATCCCTTCCCTGGTAAACCATACTTTTTTAAAAGCTTTATAAGCTGCTTCTTCTATCCTTTTAAAAGCCGTTGCACAATTGGCATCAATTTAGTGTTTAAAAAATATAAAACATTAAAGGCTTTACCTAAATAAAAAAAACGTATGGAAAATTTTTACACCGCCTACACAAAAGTTGTACAGGATACAACTTTCTATTTCGTAAAAAAATATATTACATTCCCCGAGTATAAAGATGTGCCGGGCGTATTGGAGAGCTATGGCATGCATACCGACTTTAACCGCGCCTGCGAAATAGCCGCAGTTTGGGAAAAAGAGATCAGGCAAAACTTATTTGCCAATTTGCAAACTAACGATGAAAACAGCGCCCGTGTTATTCACATGAATATTACCAAAGGACTGAGCGCTGCGCAATAGCTTTTTTTAGCGAAACGAAGAGTAAAACATTCTTAGGAGTTCATTTCTCAAATTAAGAGATGGCATCTACCAAAATATTTTATTAATATCTTCTCGCCAGTACAATCGTATTTTTAAATTGTTTTTCCTTTCCGGCTGTATTAAAAATTTCGGTATAAATAATATAAATGCCTTGCGGTAGTTTTTTATTTTTATCATCAAGCCCATCCCAGCGGTAATATCCTTTTGTGCCGCTTAAAGAATTTTTTTCAAGATAACGAACAACTCTGCCGGAAGCATCGAATATACTGATGTTGGTTACATAACCCGGCGATGGAAAACTATAATCTATTGTTGCGAAATCATCAATGCCATCATTGTCGGGAGAAAAAATATTGGGAGTAACTTTTATTTCGCCTGTTATATTTTCGTCTATGCGGTACTGTGAGTTTTTATATCCCGGCGTTCCATAGCCAACAGAAGTAGCAGCAGAATGAAAATTATTTTGCACAGATGGTGCATTGTAATCTATCCTTTCCAAAGCGACGCCTTCGCTGTTGGTAATTAAAGGGAATTGCCATTTATCAGTATAATCCACTTCATCAATAATAGCTCCCTGGTTGTTTAAAATAATTACATCGCCCGCATCATCATTAAAAGAAGGCATGTTGCTTACCGTTATAAATGCATCGGAATTAGTTGTTACATATTGATTTTTTACAACATCAGCGTCTTCCGTAATCACCATAAAATCTTTTGGAAACAATAAAATACTTTCCTGCGATAATTGCTCAATGCTGCTGATAACATTACTGCTGTTGCGGTTGGCAATATAAATTTTACTCAGGTCAATTATTTTTTCAGAGCGGTTATAAACTTCAACATAATCTACTCCACCCGGTTTGGGGTTATACAATATTTCATTAATAACAATATCGAAAGTATCAGCATTATCAGTCATTCCAAAGCGTGCAGTATTTTTTTTTCCAATAATATTTCCTGCACAATCAGTAATATTTTTTGCAGTAATAGTATAAATAGTTCCTGCAGTAATTGGTGTGTTTAAAACAATATTCACTTCATTAAACAACGGCGGAATTGCTGATGCACTAATTGCAGAAAGTCCATTATCAAAAGAATAATTAGCAACATTGGATGCATTCGCGCTATCTAACGGTTCCGCATATACGAAAATAATATTTGAAGAATTAATCGGGTAGGCCCTTAAAAGTTTCGGAGCAGTTTCATCTTTATTGATTCCATCAACAGAATTTTTTTTACCAGGAGTTCCTCCGCTTGCATCAGTGCTCGCTTTCCAGTTGCTCATGCCGCCGCATGGATTTTTGATATCAATCATTTCCAACGACCAGCCTCCATTTTTTTTCAATTCATTTTGATACCATGATGATGAATATTGAATTGCATGAATCGTTTTTCCATTCGCATCGTACAATGAAATAATATCGCCATCATTATCAAGCGAAGGAAAATTAGTAACACTGATAACATTTCCATAAGGCGCAAGAGCCGCAACAGCGCTGCCTGTACAAACAATTACAAAACTATCAGGCGGCAAAATAAAATTGGGCATAGCGCCTGTTTTGCCGATTGCATCAGCTAATCTCCATCCTTGCAAATTAATTGGAAAAGAAGATGTGTTTTTTAATTCAATCCATTCGTTGTTGGGTAATGCAACCTGTGGCGTAGGATCAGCCATTATTTCGTCAATCACTACATCATATTGCTGCGCATAAGTAAAAGTTTGAGGTAGTAATAAACAAAAGAAAATGACCATTTTTTCTTTCATGCAAAGGCAGATTTTGGATAAAAAAATAAACCACTTTATTTTCGGCAAGACAAATGGTAGCAGTACCTCTTATTTATAATAAGTAAAATTAAGCTCCAGATAAAAAAAATTTCCATCTCCATTATACATTTTGTATTTTATCAAACGGCCTTTATTATCGTATTCAGGATTTGGATTAAAGGTTATATATGAATTAGAATCTTCATCATACACCTTTGTACTCAACGACGGATATTTTGTGTACTGGTATAGATACCAGTTATCAAAACCGCCAAATGGACTTCCCAGACTAATGTATTCATTACCGGGTAAATGTGCAATACCATTAAATAAAATCTCGTTGAAATTAAAAAACTGGTCACCCTTGGTATCCCTGGAAATAAATTCAAATTTATTATGGGTTTCAGAAGGAGCTCCAATCGATAAATACGTTTCAATAACTTTATTCACATTACCACTTGCATCGTACACAATTGAATCTTTGCGCCCGCTGTTTAGCAAAGGAAGAAGAAGGTCACTTTTTGAAATCATTTTTCCATTGACATCAAAATTTTGTGTACTGAGTGTGCTATCTGTAAACTCAAAACTTTTTTCACTTAAACTATAACCGCCGGAAGGTAAATCAGTCTTTGTAATGTAATCTGTTTCAATACTACCGTCAGGAAAAGTTGAAATTTGACTTTCAAGAATTCCTTTTGCATCGTAAGAGTAATCTGTAGAACCACCTAAATTGATATTTGAATCAAGTGCGTTCGCTGTTAAATTAGAAATTAATCCGGCATTATTATAACTAGTTACAAAAACATAATTCGATGCTGGAAGCGAAGATACCGGCTGCAAAGTCATATACACTTTTTTGTGCAGGGTATCATAATAAAAGTAATATGTAGATTCTATATTCGTTTGATTTCCCTTACTATCATAATCTACTCCTGAAATGCTCTTGATTAAAAGAGTAGAATCTTTAAAACCCATAATCGTCGCTGAATCCAATTTAGGAGGATTTGGATTATCAGGAGTTTTGCCGCATGAAGAAAATAAACAAGAGATAATTGCCGGAGCAATAAAAAAAACAATAATGACTTTCATTTATTTGGTTTAAATGTTGTTATTATCTCACTATGGAGTTGTGGATACTTTAAGAATTATTAATAACGAATCTAATGGTTAGGAATCATATCTCCAAGAAGAATATTTATAAAAGTCATTTTCCGTTTCCATTAGCAATAATTTTTTTTTGAAAAAAAGAATTACAATTATTTCTTCGTTTACTGTCAAATTAGCTTTTCATTTAAAGAATATTTATTCTGTGATAAAAAAGGAATGAATAAATTTGCACCCTAAAAAATTAAAAAATGAAAGTTGCCGTTGTAGGAGCCACAGGGCTGGTAGGAAGCAAAATGTTGCAGGTGTTGGAAGAAAGAAATTTCCCGGTTACAGAAATTATTCCTGTAGCATCAGAAAAATCAATTGGTAAGGAAATTATTTTTAAGGAAAAAAAATATAAAGTAGTTTCTGCAGAAGATGCTATTGCTGCAAAGCCCGTCGTTGCTATATTTTCAGCAGGTGGCGGAACTTCATTAGCATTGGCTCCGAAATTTGCAGAAGCAGGAATTATTGTTATTGATAATTCTTCAGCATGGCGTATGGACCCAACAAAAAAATTGGTAGTGCCCGAAGTAAATGCAGATGTATTAGCCAAAGATGATAGAATAATTGCCAATCCTAATTGCTCTACTATTCAAATGGTACTGGTATTAACCCCGCTTCATAAAAAATATAAAATTAAAAGAGTGGTGGTTTCTACTTATCAAAGTGTAACAGGCACCGGCGTGAAAGCTGTACAACAAATGACGAATGAAAGAAATAATGTGCAGGGAGAAATGGCGTATAAATATCCAATTGATAAAAATGCTATTCCGCAAATAGATGTTTTTATGGATAATGGTTATACCAAAGAAGAAATGAAAATGGTGAATGAAACAAGAAAAATTATGAGAGATGATTCTATTCAACTAACGGCCACGTGTGTACGCATTCCTGTTGTTGGCGGTCATAGCGAGAGTGTAAATATTGAATTTGAAAATGATTTTGATCCGGATGAAGTACGCCGTGTGCTTACGCTTGCGCCGGGTGTTGTAGTAAAAGATGACATCGCAAACTTCGTATATCCGATGCCGTTAGATGCGCATGAAAAAGATGAAACGTTTGTGGGAAGAATTCGCAGAGATGAATCGCAACCTAACACGCTTAATTGCTGGATTGTAAGTGATAACCTTCGTAAAGGCGCTGCCACCAATGCTGTACAGATTGCCGAAGAACTTTTGAGAAAAGGATTCTTGGGTTAATAAAAAAAAATTTTTCACACAAAGAAGTAAAGAGAAGATAAGACGCATAAGAAGAAATAAAAAAATTTGTTTCTTTAACTTTCGCGTCTTTGCGTGAAACTTATTCTCACGATAATTTCTCCAAGGCACTTGTAAGCTTTTCCAGCATTGCCGGTATTTCTTCTTTCTTACATGTACCAACGCTAAGCCTGTACCAGCTTGAGTTTTTAGCGGCGCCAAATGCATAAAAAGGAACTACTGCCAGCTTGGCTTCATTTAAAATATAATCAGTAACATCTGCTTGCGTTGCTAATGTTGTATCATTATATTTTTTACCAATAAGATTGATTTGTATAGTAAGATAAATAGCAGCCTGCGGCGCACAGGCGCTTACAGAAAAACCTTCTGCTTTTAATTTTTGAAATCCATTATAAATTAGCCGCAGCCTTTCTTCTAATTCTTTTTTAAAATGATTCATGTATTCATCTATCGCTTCGGTTTGCAATAAAAATTTTGCTGTGGCATGTTCTTCTGCCATCGGGCTCCATGCGCCGATGTGGCTGTTGATTGCTTTCATTTTTGCTAACACATGCTGGGGCCCCAGCGCCCATCCCACGCGGACTCCCGTTGCTGCAAATGCTTTGCTGATGCCATCAATAAAAATGGTATAATCTTTCATTGCAGGTCGCAAGCTTACCGGATTATAATGTTTCGAATCGCCATAGGTAAGTGTCCAATACATTTGATCGTACATCACATACAATTTTTTATCTTCATCATCTCTTTGCAAATTTTCTTCAAGCACCATATCGCAAATTTTTTCCAACTCTTCTTTTTTAAAAATAGTTCCTGTAGGATTTAACGGCGAGCATAAAGCAATAAGAACTGCATCTTGTATGTGTGGTTTTATATCTTCTGCTGTTGGCATAAAATTATTCTCAGCAGTGGTTTCTATTACTTCATGAACGCCATCTGTAAAATGTACATAATGATTATTGTTCCAGCTGGGAACTGAATAAATTACTTTGTCGCCCGCATCAACCAAGGCCCGGTACAATGCATAAATGAGCGGCCGACCGCCTGCGCCAATTAAAATTTCATTGGTATTAAATTCAAGCCCTTCTCTTTCTTTAATAAATTTTGAAACGGATTCCCGCAAAGCAAGAATGCCATCAGCCGGCGGATACGTAGTAAATTTATTTTTATACGCTTCAATAATTTCTTGTTCTAATTTTTGTGGAATGGGAAAAATAGATGAATCAAAATCGCCGATGGTAAAATTATAAATGGTTTCACCACTTTTCATTTTTTCTTTTATATCGGCGCCGAGCTTTACAATCTCAGAGCCAATCAGCGTTTCAGCGAGACGACTTAATCTGCCAAAAGTTTTTTGTATGGTATTATGTAAATTGATAAAATGATTTTTTGATTAGCTTAAATATACTTATAAATTTTTTAAAAAATCTTCTATTCATGCCACAATTTTTTTCGCAACTAACTGTCGAAATTTAGAATTTAATATTTTTTTCTCATCGGCCTTGTTGCTAAGAAATGCAACTTCTACCAAACAATTCGGATAATCGGTTGGGCCGTTTAAAGAAAAATTAAAGCTACCTACATTTCCAAATTCATGCAAGCCTCTTATGGATAACATACTTTTTAAAATCGCGTGGCTTAATGGGCGAAAACCAATGTAACGATAATAGGTACTTACTCCATTTACAGAATCATTATCCGAAGAATTTAAATGAATGCTGATAAGCAAATCAGGATTTTGCTGATTCAAAAAATTAATTCTTTCATACATGCTCAGGGTGGTATCTTTTACTCTTGTTAATACTACTTTTGCTTTTTTTTGAATCAGCGCTTTCGATAATTCTTTTGCAATAAGAAGGGTATAATTTTTTTCCTCAATGTGAGAAGTAGCGCCGGTTGCGCCAATGTTAGAACCTCCATGCCCGGCATCTATTGCAATTGTTAGCTTGCTTAAATTTAAAATTTTGGGTTGGCGTTTAACCTTCACCGTTAGTTTATTTTTATCGGTATAAAAAATGGTGTATCCCCAATGCTGCGGATGTTTTAGTTCAATAAATACACGCATCACATCATCTTCGGGTTGTTCATACCATGCATTTTTTATTTCTTTAGTTGAGCCTAATTGTGTAATCCAGTTGGTATTGCTCACGGCTCCGAAAATATCTACAACAATTCTTGAAGGATGAATTTCCATCATACTTCTGTAAGGAAGTTTTTCATCGAGCTGGATGGTAACATAATCAAAAAGGGAATCGCCATACACTTTCCAGCTATTGGTTAAATGTTCGATTTTTTCTGTTGCATTTGTTTTGATTACATTTTTTTTATCAATAAAAGCGGAATGATTTTGCGAAAGTTGCACTTTATAATCAGTTTTAAAACTATCCACAACTTTCAACAGAACATTGCTGTCAAGAAAAGTCATTTTAGCCCCGCCCAGCCTGTCTTCGCCAAGCCCATATTTTAAAAAGGGAAGTGAGTCGGCAGTTCGTACATAAAATGAATTCTGAAAATTTTTTTGCGAAAAAGCATTCAAAAAACAAAAAATAAAAAAAAGAGTAAGCAATTTTTTCATTGTAACCGAAGGTAGAAAAATTATAAAGAAGGATCGTGATTGTATTAAAAAAATAAAAAACAAAAAGATTTGTTTATTCTATAAATATAAGATGAAGCAATTTTGCTGAAATTTTATTGCTGAAAATGTAATCTGTCTTTTGTTACTTCGCTCCATGAAGTACAACCTGCAAGCCCCATTGTTAAATCAATATCGGCAAGTAAATTACCAATTACTTCTGCAACGCCTTGTTCGCCTGCAAGCGCCAACCCATACACATAAGGCCTGCCAAGCAATACAGCCTTTGCGCCTAAAGCCATTGCTTTAAATACATCAGCGCCGCGGCGAATTCCGCTATCAAACAAAATAGTTGTTTTATTTGCAACCGCATCAGCAATACTTTCAAGTGTATCAATCGCTCCGATGGCTCCATCCAATTGACGACCCCCATGATTGGAAACAATAATGCCATCTGCACCATAGTCAATGGCTTTTTTTGCATCGTCAGGATGTTGAATTCCTTTTACAATTACAGGAAGTTTTGTACTATCTCTTATTACAGAAAGATCATTCCACGTAGATGAAGGATTGGAAAAACAATTAGCAAATTGCATCATCGTTTTCATTTTATCTTTTGCAGGATCGCCAACTTTAGAAAGAAAAACAGGATCAGAAAAATAATTAGCCAATCCTTCATTATATAAAAAAGGCAAATAAGCATTTTGAATATCTCTTTCCCGCCATGCAAATAATCTTGTATCGAGTGTAACTACAATGGCGCTGTATCCTGCATTTTCTGCGCGGTTTATAATGCTTCTGGTAAAATCATTATCACGGCCCCAATACAATTGAAACCAATGCGGATGATCGCCATGTATAGCAGCAATTTCTTCAATTGTTTTAGAAGATACAGTACTAACGGTGTGGGGTACACGAAAATTTTTTGCGGCACGGGCAACAGCCAATTCAGCTTCGGGATGTGCAAGAGATAAAACGCCTACAGGCGCCAGTAAAACAGGAGTGGGTAATTGCATTCCAAATAATTCAATCGCAATACTTCGCTTTGAAACATCGCCCATCATCCTGGGAACAATCTGCCAGTGATTAAAAGCTTCTTTATTATTTGAAGTAGTTATTTCAGAGCCGGCGCTTCCTGCTATATAGCCAAAGGCCTCCGGCTTCATTATCTCAGACGCTTTTTGTTCCAGTTCTTCAAATGATACTGGTAATTGAGGTTTTATATTTTGCGTCCCGTCAAAATAAATTTGTAACTGGTATTGCATTGAACCGGATAATTGGCGAAATATTGTTGTGTCCATTAAAGTGTGATTTACAGCGTGAATATCGATATTTAATAAAATAGATTTGGGTTTACAAATAGATTAAGATAAGGTTTAACGGGTCGGATTTTTTGATTGCTTTTGTACAAATACATTTTTCCTTCTGAATCAATCATTGGAAGATCCGCGCCGCCCCTCCATTGTCCATCTTTTGGAGAAAAAAATAATCGATGAACAAGCCTGTTTTGAACCAAATTTCTCACTTGTTCAGCATCAATTCCAACATTACCCTGCACAATTTGACCAAAAGGGCTGGAATATTGAATTTGTGCAGAGAATAATCCGGCGGATACATTACCATACAATGAACGGCTCATATCCATATATCCATTACGCGATGGATATCCTGGATCATAAGTGTGTTTTCCTCTTTTTCCCGTCCATCCGGTAAATAAATTAATTCCATATTGAAAATTCTTCTCTCTATATTGAATAAGAATACTGCCTGTTCTGAATTCGTCACGAATTCCACCTGCAAAGAGATCATCTTCACCAACAATTTGAAATTTGTCCAATTGCAGCGAGATAGTTCCGGTAGCCTGCGAAGTTTTAATATGATTTAGATAATAATTAAATGAATAGCCAACACTATTTCTTTTTATGCTTTGATTTCCTACCGGGCTAATAAATAAATCTTTTGAAGAATCATTTGTACCAAAAGCAATCACTGTTCCAATAGATAAGGCAAATTCAAAATATTTTTTTAAAGGTCCAATGTTTTTAAAATTGTAATAAAGCCTAAGTCCTGGATTAATTTGATAAGACTTGTCTGCATAATAACCAACACTTGAAATTCCTAATCTGTCAAAGTGTGTTCCTGTTGCAATAAGAAGCCCTATGTTTACTCCACATTTCTGTCCGGAAAAAGTTTGAGCTTTAGTCAGCAGGGGTAAAAAAAGGAGAATTAATAAAAGCAATTTGAAAGAGCTTGGATTTAACATACTAAGGCAAATTAAAATACAGAATTGTCATTAAATTTTACATAAAAAATACCTCATGTGTAATTTTTAATACCATTCTTAATGAAATTGAGACGCTGTAATTGTATCATGGGAGCATGACTATTATCAGGCTGATTTTCTTTTTTCGTGTATGCGTTCCCGTAAGTTATAGAAAAAAAGCTGCCGTTCTTTTTCGCCTATCTCGCTTATAAGCATTGATTTTTTTAATAATATTTTTAAAGTTTCAAAGGTATAATTAATAAAGTCTTTATTATTAGTCATAATATAATTTATAACATTATGATTGAGAAAAACCATTTTTTCTTCATCCATTTCTACGGCAATGGTATTATCTCCCAAAATAAATTCATTAATGTAAACATCGTATTTTATTTTTTTCTCTGGCTGCGGTTTACCGGGCGAAAATTTATATCCACACTCCACCTGAAGCTCTATATGATCAATTAATTTTTCCAGGCACGAATAAACAGTTTCAATATCTTTTTGAGATTTAAAAATTCGCGTTTCCCGGTAATAATCTATTTGCCGGATGGTGGTATTAATACAATCAAGATTCCATATTTCTACAGAAGGAATTTGAAGATATAAATCAGAAATTTTTTTACCTGTATTATTAAAAATGTCAATAAAATCTTCAATTAAAAATTGTCCTTTATTAAATTTAGGATAATCCAAATCATAACGGCTCCAGAAATAACATTTAAATGCAGCAAGTTCCGGAAACATGAAATGATGAAAAATTGGAATGTCTTTATTGAGATAATACATTTGTGTTTTATCTGCATTTAAAAAATATTCCAGTTGGCGTACAATACCTGATAAATAATTTTCAAAATCAAATTCATTTCGGTTGATATTTTTCCCCCAGAAAATTAATGAATCATTTTGCAAATGCAGAAAGCTATCGAGTGAAATTTTATAATGTGCCGAAAGAATTTGTATTTCATCAAACGTAAGATGTTTTTCGCCTCTTATGCGCCTGTAAGCGCTGTCGTTGCTAAGGTTCAGCTGATCTGCAATAGCATCAACCAATGCAAGATTTGAAGGCAATTGATTTTTTATTTGCTTCAAAAAAGCTGTTTGCAGTTCGGCAGCTTCCATCTTTTAAAAAAATTAATTATTAAATATAATAACCGGAAACAGTTTTTGCAAGAATTACAAATTTTTATTTCGGAAAATCGCCGGTTAGTTAAAAATGCAAAAAATAATTGGCCGTTAAGATAACATCAATTAGGAAACAGCGCTATGCATGTAGAATTTTGTCTTGAAAAATTTATAAATAAACAACTATTAAATCAGGATGTATAAATGCTAAATCAATATTGATACATCGCCGGATTTAAAATAATTTAAAAAAAAACTTTTATGATAACCCGTATTCATTATAAAAAAATAAAACAATCAATTTTCAAAAACTCAAAAAACAAAATGAACATGAAATCAATTACAATTGTAATGACGTTAATGATTCTCTTAACAGCATTTTCTTTATCGGCACAAACGAGCATTGGCCTCACTGCCGGCGCAACATTTGCCAATGTTACTATTAAAGCAAGCGGGATTGCCGTTTCGCCAAACTTAAAAACAGGAATTACTGCCGGAATTATGATAGACGCATCATTAGGCAAAAATTTTAATTTTCAACCTGCTTTAAATTTTGTACAAAAAGGTTATAAAATAAAAGACAACGGCAGCTCTGAAACAGTAAATTTTAATTATCTCGAAGTTCCTTTAAATTTTGTGTACAGCACACAAAAAGAAGAAGGTTTTTTTATCGGCGCCGGGCCTTCTATTGCTTATGGAATTTCCGGGATGGACAAACTTAAACAAGAAGGAATGCCAGACGATAATGAAAAAATAAAATTTGGTTCTTCTGCAGATGAAGTAAAGCCATTTGATTTCGGCGCAAATGCAGTAGTTGGTTACCGGTTGAAAGGCGGGTTTATAGTTTCGGGAAATTATAATTTAGGATTAAGCAAAATTAATAACGATGATGGAAGCGGCGATGAAAGCGGAACGATTAAGAATAAATATTTTTCTATAAAAATCGGATATATGTTTGGCGGAAATAAACATCGTTAATCAATCATTTAAAATTAATTTTTTTAAAAAATTAATTATGAAAAAGAAAATTCTCATTCAGGCAACTTATATTCTGCTATTCAACCTTCTTTTTCTAAATAGCTATTGCCAATCTGCCAAAGATTCTGTAATGATTGCAAATAGTGAAAAGTGGAATATTAATTATAAGAAAGGAATCTTTACGCTTTCGCAACCGGGAAACGCACAAACATTTACCATGAATCTTATTAAGATAGATTCAGGCTTTGCCAAACATAAAAAGAAAGACAGCGCCGACATTGAATTTTCCGGCTCCGAAGGTTTGGATCAAAGTAAATATATGACCATTACAAAGAAACGCTTTTACAAATTGCAATCGGGAAATGATGAAAATTCAACCCAGGCTGTATTTTCAGCGGATGCTGAATCTAAAGAAAAAAGACAAACATTCTTAGGAAAAATGATAAGCAAAAATGATGAAGGAAAGGATGAAGTATTAAGCAACACAACCACAATCTCTGGCATTATTTGGCGAAATAATAATATTTCAAAATGGCAATTCGCATTGGATAATTTAAATAATGCTCAGGCGAATCAGGGATTGCCGTTTATTCTTAAGATTCCCGTTTCAGGATTTATAAAAGACGGAAAAGATTCTTTATTTTTTCAACCTTCATCATTCAATGCGGATGCAGTACTTGTAAATACCAACGGCGATCATTTTGCAGCAGTTAAATTTAGAAAAAAACCATTTATTATTTGGGCGCGAAAAGATATTGACAACTCTTTGCAGGATGCCATTGCCGCGCTCTTCGCAATAATGATTGGCATGAAAGAAAAATAAATTACTACAAACCAGGGAGGTGAAAACCTTCCTGGTTTTCAAAAAAAAAATTAACATGAAACTAATAATTATTTTATGTATTTGGCATGTGATTACACCTGCCAATATTAGCGCTCAACGCAATAACGATAGCACCCAACGTTACAAATTACAAACTTTGGATTATAACAACCTTCTTGAAAAAAGTCATAAACAACAAACTACAGCTATAATTTTAGGATGTGTTGGAGGCGCCACTGCTATTACCGGTGTTGTTATGGCTTTAAGTGAGTTTAAGCAGGGTTTGTTTGAAAGGAATTCTCCTAACTCTGGTAACGCTTCGGAAATACTTGCCGGCGGCGGTTTAGCATTAATATTTGCTGCTATTCCTTTTTCTCTTGAATCAAGAAAAAATAAAAAAGCAGCGCTGTATATAAAAGAACAAAATGTGAGGATTGTACCTGGTATAAAAAATTCCCAACTTGTTTCTTTGGGGTTTAAATTAAATTTATAAAGAAATAATGGGCTATAATGTTTAAGAAACAATGTGAATTATGAGAAAATATTTTTTTCGTGTATGCCTTACCGTTATATTCATTGTATTGCTTTGGGTAATTCATTATGCATGGATTTCATTTCCCATAATAAGCGGCTACAATGCCAAACAAATGTGTACCTGTGTTTTTGTTTCGGGAAGAGACCCAAAAGATATTGATACAAGCGATCTTGGATGGTTTCCATTAAACATAGCAACCAATAAAGTAAACTTTCAGGATTCGTCTGTAACCAGCGCTGTATGGGGCTTTGCCACAAAAAAAGCTGTTTATCGAAAACGAATAGGCTGCACCTTAATCAATGATATAAATGAAAAACAATTGCGATTACAATCTTTTGAAATTCCGGAGCCGCCTCATCAAAATAGTGATACAATTGGATGGCCTGCGGGCGATAAAATTGTAGATACATTTCCATCAACTATTAATAAAAATAAATTAGATGCTGCCGTTTCAAATGCTTTTACTGAACCTTATCCCGGCAAAAAACAAAGAACAAGAGCGGTAATTATTTTATACAGTGGGCAAATTATTGCAGAAAAATATGCTCCGGGTTTGAACAAGAATACAAAAATGTATGGATGGTCTATGGCTAAAAGTTTTACCGCCGCTTTAATTGGTGTTTTGGTTCAGCAAGGAAAACTGAATGTGATGCAACCCGCGCCGGTGGCTGAATGGAGCAATTTAAAAGATCCGCGACATTCTATTACTGTTGAAAATTTATTACAGCAAACCAGCGGACTCGATTTTAAAGAAGATTATACAAAAGCCAGTGATGTAACTAACATGCTCTATAAAAAAGATGATATGGCTGCTTATGCAGCATCGCATTCATTAGCACATGAACCAGGAACTCAATTTAATTATTCAAGCGGCAACAGCAATATTCTTTCGCACATTATACGGCAAGTTGTTGGTGAAAAAGAATATGCATCCTTTCCATTCACTTCTTTGTTTTATAAAATAGGAATGTACCATACTTCATTCGAACCGGATGCATCAGCAACTTATGTAGGCTCGTCTTACATTAATGCAACCGCAAGAGATTATGCACGCTTTGGATTATTATATTATAATGATGGAATATGGAATGGAGAAAGAATATTACCTGTTAATTGGATAAAGCAAACGCAAACATCTTCTTCTGCAAATACGTTAAAAAATTATGGTTACCAGTTTTGGTTAAATGGTTTTGATAAAAAAAACCCTTCACAAAAAGCGTTTCCAGATGTGCCTTCAGATATGTTTTATTGCGATGGATTTGCTTATGAAAATATTTATATTATTCCTTCAAAAAAATTAGTGGTGGTAAGATTGGGATTAACGCTTGATCATTCGTTTGATGAAAATGCATTTTTAAAAAATATTATAGAAAGCATTCAATAATAACGCATCTTCTTTTAGTATTTTTATAAAATAAAACAATCAAAAATTGTTATCTGAAAAAATTCTTTCTTTTCTAAAAAACCTGAAGCTTACCATAAATCTTCCTGGAGAAATTGGAGTAATGAATCCTTTCAACAATGCCAATACTTTTAGCATCTGCCAAAAATTTTATACAAAATATTATAATGATAATAATCCACGATACATCATATTCGGTATCAATCCTGGCAGATTTGGTGCAGGTCTTACCGGTATTCCATTCACCGATCCGATTCGGTTGCAAATGGTTTGCAATATTGAAAATATTTTCCCGAAGAAGCAGGAATTAAGCTCTGTTTTTATTTATGAAATGATACATGCTTTCGGGGGAGCTGAAAATTTTTATAATCAATTTTATATTTCTTCCACCAGCCCGCTTGGCTTTACGAAGCACAATAAAAATTTAAATTATTACGACGATAAGTTCTTGCAAAACAGTATAAAAAATTTTGCAATTGATTGCATACAAAAACAAATGCAATTTGGCATTCATCATGAAATGGCATTTTGTTTTGGTGAAGGAAAAAATTATTTGTATTTGGCTAAATTAAATGATGAACAAAAATTTTTTAATAAAATTATTGCCTTACCACATCCGAGATTTATTATGCAATACAAATTGAAAAAGAAAGAAGAATATATTAACAAGTACCTTTTTGCGTTTTCTGATAAAAAATAAAAGTATAACGGTAACGCCTATACGAGATTAATTTGTTGGTAATACAGAAGTCTTTTTATTTTTTCGACCTGTAATATGTTGAATTAATTTTATAGCTCCATAAATAATTCCGCCCAGCCCAACAAAGAAAACAATATATGCGAGCGCTTCAGAGCCTGAGCAGGCTATACTGCAGGATAATCCGCCCAACAAAATTATAAGACCGCAGCAGCAAGCAAAGTCAAAATAATATAAACAGTTTTTTCGGTTTTAGTTGAGGTTTTATATGCTTTTCGCAATTGTTTTAGTTTGGCACGCAATTGTTTTGCAAATGATTTTTTGGCAACAAAAGAAGTTTTTTCCGTTGCGTGATAAGCTTTGATGTTTCTTAGTCCCGGTGTATTTGCATAAGAAGAGATAACACCTGTTTCAATTTTTTCATTGAATGAATTTCCTGAATATATTATAAATAGAAAAGTGGCTATCACCAAAAAACAATCAGCCGATTTATGCCGTTCATAATAATTTTTATATTTTTTCTCAACTTTTTTTGAAGGATAGATGAATAACCCGACAAGCGTTAATGATAAAGCAAAAAGATAAAACGGCGCACTTAAAACAACATTCATTGAGTGAATAAGATCGCCCAAAAACAACCCGATAATATTTAAAAAAATATAAATACAAATGATAAATGAACGGGCGAAAATTGTATGTTGATGAGCCCAAATTGAAATTGCTTTCATAATTATAATTTTTCATTTTTAAATTACGAAAAAGTTTATAAGAAAGCAAACCGATAACTAATTCACTGCTGCCAAAAAATAAAAGGATAAAAAATTCCTTTGTAATACAATAAGAAATACTCTTTCAAAAAAGGAAGTAGAAAATTAAAGAGAAAAACTTTATAAAGTTACAACTTAAGCTTTTCTAATTTTGACTGAAGAAATAGAATGATATGAGTGGCCAGCAGTAGTTCGCATACGATTTCTTTTACGATCATAGGTTAGGATTTTTTTTAAAAGTTATTGAAGAAAAACGACTGCGTGATAATTTTATTATGCGCTTTATTAAAAAATTTTAATTGTGTTGTAAAAATAAAATGTGTAAATAAAATTTATTCAATCATTATTACTTTGAAGATTAAGCCACGCCACTTTTTGTTCTGCATGATGCGGTTGTCCTAAAATATCTTTATATAATTCCGGCCTTCGCGCTTTTTTATAACGATACCCTCCGGCATTTAGTAATTTTTCTTTTGCAATGTTTGCGGTTACTACATCATTGCCGAGTTTGGTACATTCAGCAATTATATCTCCAAACGGATCAATGATCATAGAGCAACCATTTTTAAGCTGGTCATCGTCCATGCCGATTGCATTTGAAAATATTGCATACAATCCATTATCAAATGCTCTTGCAGGCAGCCATTTCATCAGCCATTCCCGGCCTTTAGGGCCATTAAATTCTCGGCGCAAAGATTCGGGATCATTTTCTTTATTTATCCATAATTCCGGATCCACGAAACCTGCGCCCGGCCTGGGTGATGGGGTGCACATAGTAACATGTGGCATAAAAATAACATCAGCGCCGAGCAGGTTTGTTGCTCTTACATTTTCAATAATATTATTGTCGTAACAAATAAGAATGCCACAAGTCCATCCATGCAAATTAAAAATCGTGTATGCATCACCGTTAGTAATGGCAGGATGAATAAACGGATGCAATTTTCTATGCTTCGCTACTAATCCGTTTTTATCAACACATACATAAGCTTTATAAATTTTATCATTATCTCTTTCAAAAAGCCCTGCTAAAACAGCAATATTATTTTTTGCAGCAATTTCTGTAAGCCTTGTAATGCTTTCACCGCCGGGAATATATTCTGATAGTTGCAGCAATTGATCTTCGGAAAGATGCCGGGCAAAAGTATAACCGGTTATAGAACATTCATGAAAAGCAACGGCACATGCTCCTTGCTGAGAAGCAGCCTGAGAAAGGCTTTCAATTATTTTTAAATTATAATTTTTATCGCCGCTTTTATGTTCAAACTGTGCGGTTGCAATTTTAATATTATCCATTTAGGGATGAAAGTTGAAGGTTTAGGGTTATGCATGTTCTTTTATTTTCATTTGCACAGGATCCCAATAAATTATTTTATTCTTAAAATAACTTTCGTTGCAGGCAAGCGCCGGCGCCGCAGCCCTGAAGCCAAATACAGCATCTTCCACAATTGGTGTACCCTTTCGCACGCCATCAAAAAAATTAATGTGGTGCTGCAGATGTGAATCAAAATTTTCAGGAGCTTTGTAAGTTATATCTGGCTTGGTTTTGCGCCTCTGTTGTTCGGGAGTATATTTTTCGTTGTATTGTTTTTTTAAAGTTTCCTGCATCTTTTCAGGATATGTTTCCAATGCATCCCAACCGCCAATCCCAGGCGCTTCGGGCATGATGCTGTGATGCACGGTAAGACCTTCTCCATTAATATTTATAGTTCCTTCGCTGCCTACAAAGCGTGTAGTTTCTGAGCCGCCGGTTCCGCTTACAAAATTTACCTGCAAGGTTAATTGAAAAGGAGAATGCTCCGGCGTTTCAGGATATTGCATAATTCCAGTCATCACATCGGGCACATTGCGGCCATCTTTCCAATAACACAATTGGCCTGATGCATATATTTTTTCCGGGCCTTTGGAATCGGTAATTACATGGGTGCCCGAAAGAAGATGAACGAATAAATCACCAGCCACGCCAGTGCCAAATTCTTTATAATTTCTCCACCAAAAAAATTTTTTTGCATCATACGGAATATGCGGCATTCCTGCAATGTACCTGTCCCAATCAACCGTTTCAGGTGATGCATCGGTGGGCATGGTATATTCCCATGCGCCCAACGCATCCTGCCGGTCGTACACTGCATTTACCATATTGAGTTTTCCTATTTCGCCTGACTTATATAATTCATGCGCTTTTTGAAAAACAATATTGCTTACATACTGGCTGCCCACCTGCATTACTTTGCCGCTTGCTTTTCGCGCATTAATTACATCGTGGCCTTCATTTATATAATGCACCATTGGTTTCTCGCAATACACATTTTTGCCGCTTAGCAAAGCAGCTTTGGTAATGCGTGCATGCCATTGATCGCAGGTGGCAATAATTACCGCATCAATATCTTTTCGGTCTAAAATTTTTCGATAATCATTGGTTGTAAAAATATTGTTGCCATAAATTTCTTTTGCATGTTCCAGCCTTCCTTTATATAAATCACATGCAGCCACTAATTGTACGCCGGGAACTTTTACGGCAGTGGCTGCATTATTGTTTCCCATAATGCCCATGCCGATTACTGCCACATTTATTTTATCGTTAGAAGAAAAATGTTTTTGATAATTGATAATAAATTCTTCTGCTTTTTCTTCTGTTGCAAAAGCAGCGAGAGAACCTGCGCCAAGCGCCAATGTAGTACCGGTGATTTGTTTTAAAAAGTTTCTGCGGGAGGAGGGTTTTTTTTGCATAAAATAATTTTAAAGAATAAAAGAAAGAAAGGGTGTTATTACATTTAAAAAATGTCACTCCTTCGGAGTTTTGTTTTGCAATTAATAACTTAACTATAATCATGTCAGCCCTGCGGGCTTATATTTCTATTAAATGTAAGAATTTTTTTAAAATATAATTTGTAAAAAATATATTTCAGCTTACATAAAAAATAATTATCTGCGTATATCCATCACCGTTATATTCATGTTTGAAATAAAAAAAAACCTGCAAAGAAAATTTTCTTGCAGGTTTATAAAAAATTATCAGAAGAATTTTAAAACCAGCTACCAATAAAAGCTTCATTCACTTTGTCACTTTTAATTGCGACGTTGCTAATTTTTCTCGCTTTAAACCAACTATTACTTTCTTTTGAATAAAGTTTAAATAAGGCTATCAATTGAATAACAGTAATTGCAATAGAAATAAATCCAGTTATAAAATTTAATTTAAATACTAATTGCAAACTAAATATAAAAATTAAACTCCCGATTATTTCTATTATTAAAAAAATTGTTCTTGCCCAGTTTTTCCCATTGTTTAACCAATAAATGAATAGTATTGTTATGATAAAAGAAAGTATACCAACCAGTAAAGAACTAATAAACATTTGGTTGCTGTAAGAATTTGTTATTAATCCTATGATTACGTTAATGACGTTTATTCCCAATGCAATTTTCAAAAGAGTTATAGCAGCAACAACGCTTGCAGGTTTTTCAGTTTGAGACATCCTTTCAATTGTGCTTTTATTATATCCAACAACTTTTCTTTTTCGTTTAACCTTTGCACGATGAATAAACATGGTAATCAACATCAACGGCATAAATATTATCGTTAATGGCGGAATGCCCAACATGGAAATCCATGTGCCACCGAATTGCCTGCGCATGGGGCGTCTTAATCTTTCTGCAATCAAATACATGCTGGGCACAATTATCAGCGTCATAAAAAATGCAAAGGCAAGTCCAAATATAATCGTCCATGAAAGCGGCTTCCAGAAAACAACGCTATCCCCGCCAAAGAAAATATGCGGATTGAGATCGGCAAACATGGTAACGAAATTAATATTGAAACCGATTGCCAAAGGAAGCAATGCAAGTATGGCCGCCAATGCAGTAAGCATTACCGGAATAATTCTTGTTTTACCGGCTTTGATAACGGCTTCCCGCGTTTTCATTCCGCGTGCACGCAATTCATCGGCAAATTCAATTACCAATATTCCGTTCTTCACTACAATGCCCGCCAGGCCTACAATTCCAATACCCGTCATTACGGTAGATACTTCCATTCCCGTAATGGCAAAGCCTAACAAAACGCCAATCACACTAAAAATAATTTCAGTAAGAATAATAACTGATTTACTCACCGAATTAAATTGCAACACGAGTATGAATAAAATAAGCATCAAAGCAATCATTAATGCTTTTCCGAGAAATGATGCGGTCTCTGCCTGTTGTGCTCCTTCGCCAGTTTGTGTAATGGTAACGCCGACTGGTTTTTGATTAAAATTATCAATGGCAGTTTTTATTTTTTCATTCACTCCCGTAGGCGTATATCCATTGAGCACATTTGAAACTAATGTAATAACCCGCTTTACATTTTTTCGTTTAATACTTCCGTAAGTGCTGGTATAATCTACATCCACAAGCGAAGTAATCGGAACTTGCTTTACAGCGCCGCCTGCATTCTGGTCTCTGAAAACAATTTTCATATTCAATAATTCAGAAAGACTTTTACGCTGCAGCTCATCATTTCTTATTTGAATTTTATATTCATCTTCACCGATTTTTATTTTAGAAGCTTCTCTTCCAAACAAAGCGGTACGAATTTGCTGCCCAATTTGTGCAGTGGAAACACCTTCTATTTGCGCACGTTCCCGATTTATTTTAAGAGTAATTTCAGGATTGGTAAGATCAACATCCAACTTTAATTCTTCAATGCCCGGTATTTGTAAACTATCTAAATAATTTTTTAAGTTTTTTGCAGTGGAAGTTAATTTGTCAAAATCTTCACTTGCTACTTCAATATTGATTGGCGGTTCCGTTGGCGGGCCGTCCTGTTCCTGCGCAACGGAAATTTCTGCGCCGGGAATTCCTTTTAATGTACTTCGTATTGAATCCAGATAAGGCGATGTGGAAACGCCATGACGTTTTTCATATTCTACAAATGAAACCTGCACCCGGCCAAGGTTTGGCTGGGTGCTGCGATCGCCACTGTTAGGATCGGATGCCCCAACTGCAACATTGGAAATAATACTTTCCACAATTGGATTAGGTTTTCCCTGAGGACCATCAAGCACACGGGTGACTTTTTTTTCTATATCATTTGTAATGGAATCAGTGTAATCAACATTGGTACCAACAGGCAATTTTAAATAAACATAAATAAAATTAGGATCGCCTTTGGGAAAGAAAACCACAGGAACGTTTCTTACACTAAATAATACAAATGAAAAAATGAGTAACGCAAAAGTTCCCAGCAACAACCATACAGGCTTCCATCCATTTAGCGCCCATCTTAATAATTGTTCATAACGGCGCATGATTGCCGGCAATGCTTTATTTTGAAATTTATGAATCAACCCGTCAAAAACATAGCGATTTAAAATAACCAGGAATGAAAAAAAGATGAGCAGGTTTCCTAAAAAAGTTACGTGAATTAAATCGAAAAAAATACCCACGCCCAAAGGAACCCAAAATGCAGGGCTTCTGAAAACAGTTGATTTTCTTTGCACCGTTTCATCATCAGTATGGCTCATAAAATCAACTGCAAAAACCGGGTTCATAATAAAAGCAACTATCAGCGATGCGGTTAATGTAAAGATGAGCATCGTAGGCAAATAAATCATGAACTTACCAATAATTCCGGGCCAGAAAAGCAATGGAAAAAACGGGGCCAATGTGGTAAGTGTTCCTGCAAGCACCGGCACGAAAACCTCACCGGCAGCCATCTTTGCCGATCGCGCAGGCGAAAGCCTTCCTTTATTTTCTGTAAAAATGCGGTGCGTATTTTCAATCACCACAATGGCGTCATCTACAATAATGCCCAAGCCAAAGAGCAGTGCAAACAGAACAATAAAATTTAAAGTAACGTGAGAGCCAACAATAATATCTGCACCAGGCAAAAATAAAAATGCAACAAACATGGACAATGGAACTGACAGTGCAACGAAAAATGCATTGGTTACTCCCATAAAAAACATCAGAATCAAAAGCACGAGCACAAAGCCGATAACAATAGAGTTTACCAAATCATTAAAAGAAGTTCTGGTGGATTGACTTTGATCGCCTGTAATCACTACATTTAAATTGGAAGGTAAAATGTTGCCTTTCATTCCCGCAACGGCTTTCTTTACATCATCAGAAGTTTCAATTAAATTTTCGCCGGCACGCTTAATGATGTTTAATGTAACAACATTTTTCCCATTTAATCTTGCATAGCTTTCGCTGGTTTTTACTGTGTCTTTTATTGTTGCAATATCTTTTAAATAAATAGGCTCTCCATAAGTATTGCGAATAATTATTTTTGAAATATCAAAAGCATTTTTAAACTGACCTCTTATTTGCAAAGTCCGTTTCATATTGCCTACTTCAAGCAAACCGCCGGATATATCTACATTTTCTCTTTGCACCGCATTGGCAATATCGTCGAATGTAACATTGGCGCTTTGCATTTTATAATTGTCCACATTAATTTGAAATTCTCTTTCGGGAGCGCCCACTATATCTACTCTTGAAATTTGGCTAAGCTCTTCTAATTTATCTTTAGCATCATCAGCAAATTTCTTCAGGCTTATCATATTATAATCACCACTAAAATTTACAAACATGATAGGAAATTCACTGAAGCTTACTTCCTGCACATTAGGTTCGGAAGTAAGATCGGTGGGTAAATCAATTTTTGCTTTATCAACCGCATCTTTTGTTTTTTGCAGCGCCACTTCTGTTTTTACATCAGTATTATATTCAACTGTTATCGCAGAAAAATCCTGGTAAGAAGTACTGGTTATCTTATTTATTTTAGCGCCGGTAATTCCTTTCAATTGCTTTTCTATCGGGCGTGTTACCAGGTTTTCAATATCCCGCGGCGAGTTGCCCACATAAGTTGTTTGCACAAAAATGGTAGGAATAACAATATCGGGAAATTGTTCTTTTGGCAAAGTAAGAAACTGGAAAATGCCTATTATAGAAATAAAAACAATCGCGAGATAAATGGTAGTTTTATTACCGATTGCCCAACTCGTTGGTTTAAATTGTTTGAATCTTTCTTTTATATTTTCCTTTACGCTCATAAAATATATTTTCGTGTATGCTTGACTGTTAGTTTTCGTGTATGCTTTACCGTTAGTTTGCGGATTGAGCAGTAGTTGTTATCAACTGCCCGTCATAAATAGATTGATACCCTTCGGTGATTAATTCATCGCCGGGTTTTAAACCACTTTTTATTTCAATTTGGTCGCCTGATAATTCGCCTGTTTCTACCTGCCTTTTTCTGGCAATCATCTTATCGCCTTCTTTTGCAGCTACCAATACAAATTTTCCCTGCTCATCTGTTTGCAATGTGTTTACATTAATAACCACTGTGCTCGGAACTGAATAATCCAGAATTTTTACAATGGCCACCTGGTTGGGTTTTAAGTTTAATGAAGATGGCACTTTTATTTCTGCAGTGAATCCGCGTGAGTTAGTGCCAATGGTTTGGCTTATGAAAGAAATAGTTCCGTTAAAAGATTTATTTACATCAGGAATTTGCACTTGCACTTTTGAACCTTTGCTCACTTTGCTTGCATAATTTTCAGGAATAGTTACCGTAATTTTCATATCGGCATTATTCACAATTTTTATGTAACCGCCGGTTAATGGATTGCCATTAAATGATTCACCCACATGAGCGGTAACTTCATCCACAGTTCCATTCACATTGCTATACACGTTACTTTGATTGGCCTGTGCTTGCGCTGCCGCTATATTCGCCTGAATTGTTTTTAATTGATTTTCCAAAGACTCAACATTTGTTTTATCCTGCAGCAATTGCACTTCGGTGCCGATGTGTTGGTCCCAAAGATTTTTCTGACGTTGATAAACTGATTTAGCCAAATCAAGTTGCGCTTTTACACTTCCTAATTGTTGCTTCACTGCAAGAACATTTTGCGCAGCAACGGCATCATCCAATTTTAAAACAAGCTGACCTTTTCTTACGTGATCTCCCTGTTTTACGTAAATCGCTTTTATTTGTCCGCCTTGCCCGCTTGGCGTTATGTAAGAAACATTTTTGTTATCAACGGTTCCCTGCAAATCGAGATAATGATTAAACTCCTGTAACGCAATGGGCGCAAGCGCTACCAGCTTTGCCTTTTGCTGAGAAGCAGCGCTGGTATCAAGTTTGGCAATATCTTTTTCTAATGCATTTATTTTATCATTCAGCTTTGATTGATCGGCCTTAAGTTTTGCAAGCTCAGTTTTTTTATCGCTTAATGTGTTGGCAGTTTTTTCTTTCTTTTCAGTATCACCGCAGGAAATAACGAAAGCAAGAAACACAATGAGCATACTTAATTTTAATATTTTTTGCATTGTTTATAATTTGATAGTTAGTTATAAATTTTATTTTTATTGAAGTTTACCTGCTGCCTGTAAGAAATTAATTTTTGCAATGATTGCATCATACAGTGAGCTGTAATAATTATTTTGAGCGGTTACCAAATCGGCCTGAGCCTGGCTTATTTCCTGGTTGCTGCCGAGTCCCTGTTCATATTTTAATTTGGTTGTGTTATAAACATTTTCAGCAAGCTCAATATTTTTCTTTTGGCTGTCCATTGTTATCATGGCTGATTTCATATTAATTCTTGATTGCGCCACATCATTATCAATAGAAGATTTTAATTGATCAAGATTATTATTTGTTTTTAGAAGATTCAATTTTGCTTCTGCAATTTTTGCATTGGTAGCACCTCCTAAAAAAATAGGAACGTCTAAATGCAGCGCTACAAATGAAGAAGTGAAATATGGGCCTTTAAAAAAATCGAACTCTTGCCGCTGTGCGCTCTTGCTGTAATTGGCAGAGAAAGATAATGTAGGAATTTTGCTCAGCTTATATCTTCTTACATTGTATTCATCCAATTTTATTAGAGATTGCAGTTGTTGAAATTCTTTCCGGTCTTCATAATTATAATTTTCATCCAGGATATTTGATTTTAATTCTTCATCTGATAAAGTATCCGCCAACACAAGACTATCCTGCTGCGGCATATTCATTAAAAATTTTAATCCGGCCATTCCTGCATCAATTTGATTTTGCGATTTTAATTTTTGTGTACTTAAATTATTCAATTGCACTTGCACTTTATCAACGTCTAATTTTTCGGCGAAGCCGTTTTTATAAATTTCTTTTGTATCGTGAAGCAATTTTTCATAAGTATCAATATTGGCATTAATGGTTCCTATTTGCCTTTGCCCAACTACCAACTGATAATAAATTTTATAAACGTTTGCTTTAATTTGTTCTTTAGTAACATCGGCAGCAAGCTCAGCATTATGGATCGTTTCATTACGCGCCATCAGGCCAACGAAAACCTGACCGTCAAATAAAAGCTGCTTCAGGTCTATACCACCGCTCCAGGAATATTTTGAGCCGAAGGCTGCATTTATAAATCCAAAATCAGAAGGAGCCACAATGGGATCGCCATTTCCATTTTTTACATTATTTTGAACAAGAACGCCGTAAGTACCAGCTGCAATAAAATTTGGGAAAGATTGCACCGCTACATTAGGATTATAATTTAAGGCGCCGCTTCCCGTTATTTGAGGCAAAGCCGCAGCAGTTACTTCTTTGTTGGTTTGCCTTTGCAGCTCAATATCTATCAATGCATTTTTTACCAACACTGCATTTTTCATGGCATAATCTACGGCTTGCTTTGCTGTGAATGTATTAATTGCAGGAACATTGTTTTGCTGTGCATGTACTGCAAAACCTGTTGTACAAAACAAAGCGCTGAAAATAATTGTAAAAATTTTTTTTGAACTCATTGTACTTCTGTTTTAATCTTACGGGTGTTACCGGCTCTTTTTCTTTTATATTTTAATATTAATTTATATCCTTTGAGACTGGCAACTCCAAATAAAAAATATTCAATGATCTCGTGATGAAGCGGCACCATTGAAAATTTATTTTTCGGAAACAGTTGTTCATTAAAAGGCAGCATCACGGTTTCGAGGCGAACTTTTGCAATTACTTCCGCATTCACTTCCGGCCTGTAAAGACCTTCTCTTTTTCCTCTTTCAATGTTTTCTTTCATTACCTCATACAAAAATTTATATTTATATTCTCGGAATTTTTTGAAAGTAGCCGGATGATTTCTTTCGATGTCGTGAAGAATAGCAGGGTTCATATTATCAAACATGGTTTGAATCATGTCCATTGCTAAAAAAACTTCATGCACTGCATTTTCCGATTGTGTTCGGTAGCTTTTGCAACAGTCTCTATTGTATGAAAGGATTTCGCCGATTACCGCATCTACCAATTCATCTTTATCAGAAAAAGATTGATAAATTGTTTTTTTAGAAACACCAAGCTGGCTGGCGATTTCATCCATCGTTACCGATTTGATACCGTAACGGCGGTATAGTTCATCAGCCTTTTGCTTTATTCTCTCTTTTATTTCCATCGGGCGGCAAAACTATGGAAACTTTTTTAGTTGCAAAAGTTTCCGGAGATATTTTTTTATCAATGGGGAAATTTTCGGGATGAGCGGTGTAAAACTTATCTTTAGTTTTAATTTTTTATACTATGCCAAAATCTGTACGTTACCAAAGATTAATACAATACTTTTTGCAGGGGCTGCTTATTCTTGGCCCTGTTTCCATCACCATCTATTTTATTTATGAAGTGTTTGATAAAATAGATAATATTCTGCGGCCCGTAATAAATATACCGGGTATCGGTTTTATCATTATCATTTGTTTTATCATTACTGTCGGTTATCTGAGCTCTTTTTTTGTAATGGGAAGAATTTTATCGATTCTTGATAAATTTTTAGAAAGAACTCCGGGCATTAAACTTTTTTATTCTTTCGTGAGAGATTTTTTTGAAGCCTTTGCCGGCAATAAAAAAAAATTTACTAAAAGTGTATTGGCATGTGTGGATGATACAGATGTTTGGCGGGTGGGTTTTATTACGCAGGATGACATGAGTAGTTTCGGAATGGAAAATTATGTAGCCGTTTATTTGCCGATGGCGTATTCCGTAGCAGGAAATGTATATATTGTTCCGAAAGAAAGAGTAAAGCCAATAACCAACATCAGCGCTACACAATCTATGAAATTTGCCGTAAGTGGCGGAGTTACTGAAACTGTAAGCGAGCATAGTACCGATACATTGTCTGATTAATTTTTGTATAAAAAATTATTGTTGAAAAAATTTTTACTTATTATTTTTCTTATCAGCATTACCCATAAAAGTTACTGCTGGGGATTTTATGCACATAAAAAAATAAATTATCTCGCCGTTTTTTTATTGCCCCCGCAAATGCTGATTTTATATAAACCTAATATTGAATTTTTAACGGAGCACGCGGTTGATCCTGATAAAAGAAGATATGCAGTAGCTGCCGAAGGGCCGCGTCATTACATTGATATTGATCATTATGGAAAATATCCTTACGCAGAATTACCGCATAATTATAAAGATGCTGTTGCAAAATTTGGTGAAGATACCATCATGGCAAATGGAATTGTGCCCTGGCATATACTCACAATGCTTACACGTTTAACAAAAGCTTTCAAAGAAAAAAATTTTTCTGCTATAATGCGCAACAGCGCTGAAATAGGCCACTACATTGCCGATGCTCATGTACCTTTGCATGCAAGCAGCAATCACAACGGGCAATTCACCAATCAAATCGGCATTCATGCATTTTGGGAAAGCCGTGTGCCCGAATTATTAGCAGATAAGCAATTTGATTTTTTTATTGGCAAAGCTGCGTACATAAAAAATCCTGCAGAATTTATCTGGGCAAGAGTGTTGGAAAGCGGAAGAGAAGCCGACTCGGTTTTATTAATTGAAAGAGAATTGTCGAAACAATTTCCCGGCGATAAAAAATATTCTTTTGAAGAAAAAAATAATATTCTTATTCGTCAATATTCATCTGATTATACCATTGCCTACAATAAAAAATTAAATGGAATGGTAGAACGAAAAATGAGGCAGGCAATATTTGCAGTAGCATCATTCTGGTACACAGCATGGATAAATGCAGGCCAGCCCAACCTTTCAGCATTAACAACCAAAACATTTTCCGCAAATGATCTTAAAGAATTTGAAGAATTAAATAATCAATGGCAGAATGAAAAAATAAAAGGAAGAGAAGAGTAGCAATGGATAATATGCAATATGCAATAACTAAAAATTAAGAATTTAAAATTAAAAATTTTGAAATAAGCAATTGGTAAAATAGAACTTTAAAAAATTATCCTGATACCAGAAACCTGAAACCCGAATCCCCTAAATTTGCAACTTAATTTTTTATTACATGAATTTAGTTAATGACGATGTTATCACTGAAAAAAAATTCGTTCATAATTTTAATGGCGGACCTTCTATATTGCCTAAAACTGTTTTTGAGCAAGCTTCCAGGTCAGTATTAAATTATAATAATACCGGTTTATCTATTCTTGAAATGGGTCATCGTACCAAAGATTTTCAATCCATCATGGAGGAAGCAAGAGCGCTTGTAAGAGAATTAATGAACCTCGATGATGAACATGAAGTTTTATTCCTGCATGGCGGCGCATCTACTCAATTTATGCAAGTGCCCATGAACTTGCTGAACGAAAATGAAACTGCAGCTTATGCTGATACGGGCGTGTGGAGCGCTAAAGCAATTAAAGAAGCAAAACTCTTTGGAAACGTAGATGTGGTGTGCACTTCAAAAGAATCAAATTATAATTTTATTCCAAAAAATTTTGCTGTTCCTAACGATTCAAAATATTTTCATATCACTACTAACAACACCATTTATGGCACACAATGGCAAAGCATTCCTGCTGTAAGCATTCCGTTGGTTGCTGATATGAGCAGCGATATTTTCAGCAGGCAAAGAGATTTTAATTCTTTTGCATTGATATATGCAGGCGCTCAAAAAAATATGGGTCCTGCCGGCGTAAATCTTGTTGTGGTAAAAAAAAATATTTTGGGAAAAGTAAAACGCGCTTTGCCAACTATAATGGATTATCGCAATCATATAAAAGAAGGAAGCATGCTGAATACGCCGCCCGTATTTGCGGTGTATGTTTGTATGCTCACCCTTCAATGGTTGAAACAACAGGAAGGCATAGAAGCAATTGAAAAAGTAAACAATCAAAAAGCTGAAATGCTTTACCAGGCAATTGACAACAGCGCTCTCTTTAAAGCTACAGCGGTAAAAGAAGACAGAAGCAAAATGAATGTATGTTTTATAATAAAAGATATTTCATTGGAAAAAAAGTTTTTGAATTTTGCAGAACAAAATAATATTTACGGAATAAAAGGACATAGAACTGTCGGCGGCTTCAGGGCATCTATTTATAATGCATTGCCGGTAAGCAGTGTTGAATATTTTATTGATGTAATGAAAGAGTTTGAAAAAAATCATTAAAAAAATTTATTGTAAGTTAAACTAACGGCAACGCATATACGAAAATAATTTTTTTAGCAAAGCTGCATTTTTTGTAACGATTTTTTCGCTGCCGGAAAATGATTTATTCTCATTTTTTAAATCATTTTTTTAAAATGTTATTTCTATTTCTCTTTCCAATTAATTCTTATTTTGTGTGAGTAAAAAACTTTTTAAAAATGAAACGAGAATTCGCTTCCTGGTACAGCCCTTCACTTGATAAAGACATGCCCTTGGCGGTTTATGGAGATTATGGTTTTGCGCTTTTACTGGTTCCCACTGCTGCTGCGGATTACCTGGAGTATGAGCGTTTTCAATTAATTGATAGCCTTGCTCCATACATTGATTCGGGAAAAATAAAAGTGTTTTCCATTAATAGCATTAATAATGAAAGCTGGCTGAACAACGAAATGTTAGGCGAACACAAAGGCATTCGGCATAACCAATTTAATAAATATGTTTTTGATGAAGTGATTCCTTTTATAAAAAGCAATACATCAAATGAAACACCCATCATTATTTCAGGAGCCAGTTTTGGCGCATTGCATAGCATGAATTTATTTTTAAAAAGGCCTGATATTATTAATGGCGTAATTGCAATGAGCGGTGTATATAATTTGCATGAATACACAAAAGGTTTTAATGACGACCAGGTTTATTTTAATTCACCTGAAGATTACATGCCAGGTCTTACAGATGAATGGTATTTAAGCAACATAAGAAAGAGCAATCATATTCATATTCTTTCTGGCAGTGGCGCTTACGAAGATCCAGGAGCATCAGGAAGATTTGCAAAAGTTTTGTATGATAAAGGAATTAATTATGAACTTGATATTTGGGGAACAGATATGACCCACGACTGGCCTACGTGGCGGGCTATGCTGCCCTATTATATTGCTTCGCGGTTTTAAGCAAAAATTTTGTAAAAATTAGAACTTCCCAATTTACAATTTGCACCTGTCATAAACATCTTTCAGCAGCAACGTTATTTCAAGTGATTCTAAAATTATTTTATCATCCACATTAGAATATTCTTTCAATTGCCAAAACCCTTCGTTATTAATTGCGAAATGTTCTATATGAATTGTTTCCCCCTCTATGAGTATATATTCTTTTAAAGTGGCGATAGCACGGTAAAGCATAAATTTTACACCACGATCATAGTTTCTTGTTGAAGGAGAAAGTATTTCAAAAATAATTTTGGGATTTGTAGCGGTATTTTCATCTTCTTTAGGATTGATTATATCACCGCAAATAATTGAAATATCAGGATAAGTAAATAAAGTGTTTTGTGGAATATGAATTCTCATATCGCTGCCGTAAGGTTGGCAACTTTTACCTTTCAGTGAATTGTAAAGCGATGCAATAATATTAATGGAAATAATATTATGCCTTGGCCCGGCGCCCGACATAGCAAATATTTCCCCTTTATAATACTCATGCTTTTCAAAAGCTTCATTTTCCATTTCCAAATATTCCTGAATGGAATAAAACTTTTTTTGATAAGCGGGAGCAGGTTCTTTCACTTCCATATTTTAAAGTTACAAAGATTTGATTGGTTGTAAAACTTTTGAAAGTTCTTAAACTTTCTAAAAGTTAAGATTCATTTATTCTTCCCTCTTTCTTATTTATTACTTTTACCCAATGAATAAAAAATTATTTTTACTCGATGCAATGGCGCTAATTTATCGTGCTTATTATGCCTTAATTCGCAGCCCGATAATTACTACCAAAGGGAAAAATACCAATGCACAATTTGGTTTTACCAATACATTATTTGATTTATTGAGCAAAGAAAAACCAACACACCTTGCGGTAGCTTTCGATACGTGGGCGCCTACCGAAAGGCATACTGACTTTGAAGCTTACAAAGCCAACCGGCAAGAAGCGCCTGAAGATTTAATTACTTCCATTCCTGATATAAAAAAAATAATTGAAGGATTTAATTTGCCCGTTGTTGAATGCGATGGTTACGAAGCCGATGACATCATTGGAGCGCTCGCACAGCAAGCGGAGAAAGAAGGTTATGAAGTTTTTATGGTAACGCCTGATAAAGATTTTGGGCAATTAGTTACTGATAAAATAAAAATTTATAAACCCGGCTACCAGGGTGGCAAAGTAGAAATTATGGGAATAAAAGAGGTTTGTGAAAAATGGGGAATAAAAAATGTAAAGCAGGTTATAGATATCCTCGGATTGATGGGAGATAGCGCTGATAACATTCCGGGCATTGCAGGCATTGGAGAAAAAACTGCAGCTAAATTATTAGCGCAGTATGAATCCATTGAAAATATTTTAGCGGACGCTGAAAATATAAAAGGCGCCTTGGGTGAAAAGATAAGAGTGGGTAAAGATTCCGCCATCATGAGTAAAAAGCTGGCAACTATTATCACCGAAAAAGTTCCGTGCAAATTTCATGAAGAAGATTTTAGAGTGAAGGCCTACAATACTGAAGTTTTGAAAGATCTTTTTGCAGAGTTTGAATTTAAAACTTTAGGCAAAAGAATTTTGGGAGATGAATATAATGTGTTTGTGGTAGAGAAACAGGTAATACAAACTGATCTCTTCGGAAACGCAATGGAGCAGCCCATTCCAAAGCCTGAAGAAGAAAAGCTTGTTGAAGAAAAACCCGGACTTGCTGCAGAAAAAAATATCAACAATACTCCACATAATTATTTTTTAGTAGAAGGTGATGAAGCAATTATTGATTTGATAAAAAAATTAAGCGACCAAAAAGAAATTTCTTTCGATACAGAAACCACTCATGTGGATGCCAATGAAGCGGAGTTGGTTGGTTTAAGTTTTTCATATAAAAATAGCGAAGGTTATTACATTCCTTTTCCGGATGATGAAGAAAGCGTTGTTCATATTTTAAATCATTTTAAAAATTTATTCGCTGATGAATCCATTTTATGGATTGGACAAAATATAAAATATGATATGCTTGTATTGAAATGGTATGGCTTTGAATTGAAAGGAAAAGTGTTTGATACCATGCTCGCACATTATGTAATTGAAAGCGAAGGCAGGCGCAATATGGATTTGCTCAGCGCTCAGTATCTCGGTTATTTACCCGTTTCTATTACAGAATTAATTGGCAAGAAAGGAAAAGCGCAAAACAACATGCGTGATGTGGAAGTAGAAAAAGCAAAAGAATATGCAGTAGAAGATGCAGATATTACAAGGCAGTTAAAAAATATTTTTGTTCCGCAACTAAAAGAAAAAAAAGTAGAAAAAGTTTTTAATGAAGTAGAGTCGCCGTTAGTGAAAGTGTTGATGGATATGGAATACGAAGGCGTAAAAGTGGACATGAATTTTTTAAATGTTTATTCAAAAGAATTAGAAACAGAAGCTGCAAAATGCGAGCAGAGCGTGTTTGAACAAGCCGGAATAAAATTTAATCTCGCTTCACCAAAACAATTGGGTGAAGTATTGTTTGGAAAATTGCAATTAGATAAAGGAAAAAAAACAAAAGGCGGCCAGCATTCTACCGGCGAAGATGTTTTATTAAAACTTGCAAAAGAAAATCCGATTGTAGAAGACATTTTAAATTTTCGTGAGCTTACTAAATTAAAATCAACTTATGTTGACGCATTGCCGCAAATTGTAAATAAAAAAACCAATCGTGTGCATACCTGCTATGGACAAGCGATTGCAGTTACAGGTAGATTGAGCAGCAATAATCCTAATTTGCAAAACATTCCCATACGAACTGAAAGAGGCCGTGAAATAAGAAAAGCATTTATACCGCGCAACAGCGATCACGTAATTATTTCTGCAGATTATTCGCAAATTGAATTAAGAATTGTTGCAGCAATTAGCGGCGATTCTGCCATGAGCAATGCTTTCAAAGAAAAAAAAGATATTCATACAGCAACCGCTGCAAAAGTTTTTAATGTAGCCGAAGATGATGTAACTAAAGAAATGCGTTATAAAGCCAAGAGCGTAAACTTTGGAATCATTTACGGGCAAAGCGCTTTCGGGCTTGCAGAAAATATTAATGTGAGCAGAACTGAAGCAAAAGAAATCATCGAAGCTTATAAAAAAGAATTTGCCAATATTCAAAAATATATGGATGAAACAATTTCTTTTTGCAAAACTAACGGTTACGTACAAACGCTGATGGGACGTAAGCGATGGTTGAAAGATATAAATTCTTCCAACTGGACGGTTCGCGGGTATGCAGAACGAAATGCAATTAATTCACCCATTCAAGGCACAGCTGCAGATATGATAAAACTTGCCATGATTAAAATTTATGATGAATTTAAAAAGCAAAATTTTAAATCGAAAATGATTATGCAGGTACATGATGAATTGGTTTTTGATGCACATAAAAGTGAAGTGGAAGAAATAAAACCAATCATCATCGAATGTATGCAAAATGCTTTGCCATTACCTAACGGTGTACCCGTAGACGCAGAAGTGGGCGTCGGTGATAACTGGCTGGAAGCGCATTAATAAGTAAGCAAATTTTTTGGTGCATTTATATTCATAAAATTATTTTTTGCTTAAAGCATTTTCTTGCTTGTGTTTTAAATTTGCAGAATGAAAAACATAAAAGCCTTGTTTCTTGTAGTTATAGCAATCATGACTGCTTCTTTTGTTTCAGCACAATTTTCTTCGATAGATACTACAAAAATCGGCGACAATGAAAAAGCCGGCCATTATATTAAGATAAGGGGATTTAATATGTATTACGAAATGTATGGAACAGGTTATCCCTTGCTTTTAATTCATGATAACGGAGGTTCAATAAGTAATTTCATGTACCAGGTTCCCTATTTTGCAAAAAATTATAAAGTGATTGTGGCAGATAGTAGGGCACAGGGAAAATCAACAGATACGGGCGATTCGCTAGGCTATGCGATGATGGCTGATGATTATAATAGTTTGTTGGATGCACTTCATGTGGATTCGTGTTATGTAATCGGTTGGGGCGATGGCGCCATCGAGAGCCTTTTGTTGGCGATACATCATCCCGGTAAAATAAAAAAGCTGGCTATAACCGGAGCGAAATTATCACCCGATACCTCTGCTGTAGATGCTACTGCATATAACTGGGCATTAAAATATAATGAATCATTTGAAAAGCTTACGCAAACAGCTGAAGTTAAAAACAATCGCAAAGTGGCGCATTTACTATCATTCGGGCCGCATATCAATCCGCAACAATTAAACAAAATTCAATGTCCTGTTTTAGTTATCAGCGGCGATCATGATGTAATTCTTTTAAAACATACTTTACTTATCGCCGCGTCTATTCCACTTTCTTATTTATGGATAATACCCGGCGCCGGGCATTCTACTCCTGTTTATTATAAAGATCAGTTTAATGAAGTAGTAGATCATTTTTTTAAAACTCCTTATAAAAAAATAGAAGGGCTTGACCGGTTTAATTGATGTTTTTACAAATATTATTTTTTTTATTTCGTTTTACCCGTTGTGTGATTGAGATATATTTTTTATTTTTTTGTCTTTAACCTTAGTAGAAAATCATTTCATAGATTATTTAAACCTTATTACATTATTTATTTAAAAGTGTGTTTCAAAAAATAAGTTAATAAGGTAGAACTTCTAATTTAATTTTTTCTACTAAGGTTGATATTACTATAGTACTATTCACCAAAAATTTAATCGTACAATGGGTTTCGTTTTATTATTTCTTTTATCTTTTTACAACAAGTTTCTTATAGAAACAATTTATAAGTTTATTAATTTTATTGAAAAAATTCAATGAAACATTTTTTTATTGCTGCCCTTTTATTGACTTTTGGAGCGGGATGTAAGCCAAAAGAATTATCGGGAGTTGCATTGCAGAAACAACTTATAAAAACAATGGGAGATTACCTGCATAAAACGCTTCGGCCCGGCGTTCAGTTTACTATCAAAGATGTTACTTATTATCCTGAAAAAAAAGAAAAAGATTATATCTGCCAATTTCATGTGGAAATGCAGTTTAATAAAAAAGATACCACCGGTATTGTAGCGGCAACTATCTCAAATGATTTTAAAAAAGTTTTCAGGATACAATAATTTTTTATTTGCAAAAAAATTATGCAAACTAACGGTAACGCATAAACGAAAATTTATACGCTTCCTTTCTTTTAAAATTTTATATGATACCTTCTGAAACACTTTTACTTGCCAAAATTTTATGGGATTATCTTCACATGAATCACCGGCTTGAAAAAAGTGATTGCATACTTGCCTTAGGAAGTCATGATCTCAGAGTTGCAGAACGGGCTGCTGAATTGTACCTTGAAGGATGGGCGCCTTTATTGATTTTATCAGGCGGACTTGGCAACTTAACAAAAGAAATATGGAGTGAGCCGGAAGCCGATCAATTCGCCGCAATTGCAGTAAAGAAGGGCGTTCCCGCTGAAAATATTTTAATTGAAAATAAATCAACCAATACGGGTGAAAATATTTTATTCACTCAAAATTTGCTGGCGCAAAAAGAAATAAATCCATCCTCTTTTATAGTGGTACAAAAGCCTTATATGGAACGAAGATCATTTGCGACATTTAAAAAACATTGGCCCGAAAAAAAATTATTAATCGCATCGCCGCAAATACCATTTGAAAAATATGCCAATGAAAACATTCCCATAGAAAGGGTGATAAATATTATGGTGGGCGATCTGCAACGTATAAAAATTTATCCGCAAAAAGGATTTCAGATTTATCAGGAAATACCACAGCAAGTGTGGGAAGCGTATGAAAAATTAATTGATGCAGGATTCAACAAACATCTTGTTATGAATTAAATTTTTTTTAATTGAAGTATCGCATCCAATTGAATTATGTTTAAAAATTTTATTTCCTTTTTAAATAACCGGCCATTGTTTTCAGTGGGTTTTTTGTATGCAGTTACCAGTCTGCTTTTTGGAATTTGGGTTGGGTCTATCCCTGGAATTAAGGCCAGGCTTGGCTTTTCAGATGGGAGTTTAGGGCTTTCCCTCTTACTGTCGCCGTTAGGAGCTATTACAGGAATGATATTATCTTCAAAAATATTTATGAAAATATCAGTGGGCAAATGGATGTTTACCGGATATTTAATTGTATGCTGTATTATGATGCTGCAGATAAATTCAGTAAACAGAATTATGTTTTGGGTTTGCCTCTATTGCTTTGGTGGAATTAGTTTTTTAAATGGCGTTTCTGTAAATGCCACCGTAAACCTTATGGAAAAAAAATACAAAAAACTTTTTATGAGCACCTGCCATGGCATGTATAGCATGGGTGGCGCAGTAAGTTCAGGAATTGCTGCTTTATTATTTACTTTGCATATTTCTTCGGGCTGGCAAATTGTGATGATGGCTATTATTATTGTAACAATTATTTTTTTTAATAAAAATTATTTATTGGCAAACAACGATATTATTCATAGCAGGTCGGCGTTTAAATTACCTTCATTATCTATATTGGGTATTTCATTTATTTGCATGGTTAGCTTTATGGCCGAAGGTTGTGTGGCCGACTGGAGCGCTATTTATTTTAAAGAAGTGCTGTTATCGCCAAAAGCATTGATGAGCTTGGGTTATGCAGGTTTTTCTGTGGCTATGACAGTTGGAAGATTGAATGGAGATGTGTTGATTGCAAAGATCGGTAGTAAAACGGTAGTGGTTTCGGGTGCGCTTTTAGCGGCTGCTGGTTTTTTAACGGTTGTTACTACTTCTTCAATAATAATTGCTATTGTTGGTTATGTGTTGATAGGTTTTGGAAGCTGTTGTATTGTTCCTGTTTTGTTCAGAGCGTCTGCTAATATTCCCGGCGTAAGCACAGTAAAAGGATATGCCATGATTACCACAGGAGGTTTAATTGGTTTTTTAACCGGGCCTTCTGTAATTGGTTTTATTGCCGAAAAATCAAATCTATCAAAAGGACTATCATTATTAATTGTAATGAGTTTATTATCGGCATATACTGCATGGCGCAACCCTTTTATTCGCAATAAAGAAACTGCGTCTATGCCACACCGTTAGTTTATGATGAACAAAGTAAGTAAAGAAAAATTTTTAATTTCAAATCCTGTAGCAGAGAACGGTTATTTCTTGAAAGCTAAAATACTGATTGTTTTTTTATGTCCTTTTTTGGTTGATTTTGTGTCAACCTATTCAAGGACGAGACAAATAAAAAACTGATGAAATGTACGTCAGACCTGCTTTGGCAATACATTTGTTGTGGGCAGTTTTTCGTTAAGCCACTTTGATTTTTCCTTCTCTAATTTGACGCATAAATTCTTTTTTTTGAGCTAATGTCATACCCTCCATCATCTTTGCCATTTTCTCTTTTATGGCTCTGAAAAATGTAACAGTGTCAAAGGTTTTTACTTCTTTAATTTTCATTTTTTAAAAATTCTAATGGTGAACGAATGTCAATAATTGGATAACCCAATCGAATATTAATTGAGTTAAACATTTTTATTTTGTCAAAATTTACGATATGCTTAAAGTTCCAGCTAATCAAACAATCCAACCGATTAATAGATGCTAAAGCGATATGATAAGCATCGTTTTCACTTGATTTCCCTAATGCTTTTTCTTTAATGTAAGTTTGGGTTAAGGTTTCAACTTCATCGTCAATTTCAATATGCCTAATACAATCAACTGGTATAAGTTTTTTTACTTCTTTAATATGCTCAGGTGCAAATTCAAGTTCGGTTTCATTTACTTCTGAGAAATAAACAAAGAATTCTTTATTAATTATTCTTTCAAATAATTGTTTTGTTGGTTCTTCAAATTCTTCATCATAATAACCCCCAATAACGGAAGTATCAATGTAAATACGTTGCTTCATAGAATATAAAGTTACCGAAAAAGCGATTGAATGTTAGTCTTGAACCATACCGTAAGGGGTTCGGAAATCAAGGAATATTTTTTGAATCTTTATAGAAAAAATTACCTCCATGCTGGCGCAGATATGCAGTGTGGCTTTGCGCATGGCGTATCTGTGACATTGAATACCTTATCATTATTTGCAAATTTATATTTCCTACTCCTAAATATAAGAAATGATTTTATAAAATAGCATTCAATATGCTTGGCACAGATACGCTAACGCCACATTACCTTAACTGCATATCTGCGCCAGTGTGGGCTGTCACAACTTGTGTTATAAAGTTGTAAGATAAATTTGGTCTAAAAAAAGTTTGTCAACCGAATTAGTCAAAAGACGCAATGACTTTGTTTTTTGCTTTTTGATATTCTTCGTCTGTTAGATGTCCTGTTTCTTTCATCTTTTGAAGACTTTCTAATTGTTCTGTTACGGATTTTTGTCCCGTAGTTATAGATTGTTGTCCTTGAATACTTTTTAGTGCTTTAGCTTGTTGTTGCTGTGTTTCTAAAACTTGCTTTTGATATTGTTCAGCGTCTTTGTCTTTGGAAACAAGCGTAATAATAAGTCCAATCAATGGCGATAGCAAAAGTGATAGAAAAAAAGCTCCCGCAAATCCAATTTTTCGTCCACTTCCAATAAAGCCAATAACAAAACTAAAAATAATCCAACCTAAGAAGATACCCATAATGACAGTTTTTTAATGTTATAAATTTTGAAGATTAAATTGTTAGTGTGGTCTGTTTGTATAACGTACAACACGCTAATTTATGTATTGTATGCAATAGCTCCAAATATTAATTGTATTTAAAACCAATTGTTTAATAATATACATTTTATATTGTTATTGCGTCAATACAATTACCATTCTAAGTAAAGTTTTTGTTGAGATTGCCCAAAACATTTGGTTGTTTTAAATTGTTGAATGCAGAGTAACTTTATACAAATTTTTAAAAAATAAATTATGAATACTGATAAAAAAAATGATGTATATTCTAAAAATGATAATACTCCGGTTAATATACCTAATGAAGAATGGAAAAATATTTTACCAAAAGATGTGTATCATATTGCACGCGAAAAAGGAACCGAGCGGCCTTTCACTGGAAAATATAATAAGCATGATGAGTTGGGAACGTATTACTGTGCGGCTTGCGGAAACCCACTGTTTAAAAGCGATGCAAAGTTTAACAGCAGTTGCGGAT
>JAICZH010000099.1 GCA_025933775.1 Chitinophagaceae bacterium | reverse complement strand
TGCTTAGCTGATAAATGTTTTGATAATCATTATTGAACTTATTATAGCTTTTCTCATCCTGCACCCAAAGCAATATCATTATACCTGTTGTCAACGCGATAGCAAGTCCACTGATATTGATGAGACTGTAAAATTTATTGCCTGTAATGTTTCTCCACGCGGTTTTGAAATGATTTTTAAACATGTTTTTTGTTTAGGCTAACAGCTATCGGCCATTAGCTGTTAGCTAATTTATTCCGTTCTCAAACTCTTTACAGGATTTGCAACCGCTGCTTTTATCGCCTGAAAGCTCACAGTAAATAATGCAATAAAACTTGCCAGTAAACCGGCAACAAGAAATATCAGGCAATTAATTTTTATATGATATTCAAAATCTTTTAGCCAACCATTCATCATCCACCATGCAAGCGGAAAAGCAATGATGCACGAAATGAAAACAAGTTTTATAAAGTCTTTTGAAAGCAAGCCTGCCAGCCCGCTGGCTGATGCCCCCAACACTTTGCGAATACCAATTTCTTTTGTTCTTTTTTCTGCAGTGAATGCTGATAATCCAAATAAACCCAGACACGAAATAATAATGGCAAGCATTGCAAATATGCCGGCTAACTTTCCTATCAATGTTTCTGTTTTAAACAAATGATTGAATTGCTCATCCACAAAATTAAATTCAATAGGATAGCCGGGATTATCTCTTTTTATAACAGTTTCAAGTTTTGCAACGGTTGTTTTTATATCTGCATTTTGTTTTAACCGGATGGTTAAATAATTTGAATAAGAAGTATCAGGAAAAAAAATAACCGGCGAAGCTGGCGCATACATGTCGTTATAAATAAAATCTTTTATCACTCCAACAACCGTATATTTTTCTTTACCATTATCACGGGTAACAATGCTGCCGATAATATTTTTTTGCTTCATTGCTTTTGCAAGCGATTCATTAATGATGATATTATTGCTGTCGGTTTTCATGTCGCTGTAAAAATCTCTTCCGGCAATTAAATGCATACCTGCAGTGGAAAGAAATTCAGGGCTTACATAATCCACGCTTATTAATAATTGTTTATCCGGGTCTTTTCCCTGCCATGCAAAGTCACCTGTATTGCTTCCTAATTGCAAAACAGATTCAGTGCTTAAGCTTGCATTTTGTACAACATTCGTTTGCATCAAATCATTTTTTATAGCGCCAAAATTTTGTTTCATTTTTCCTGCAACGCTTGTATAAACAAGTCCCTGCCGGTTATAACCGAGGTCCCTGTTTTTTACATGTTGTATTTGTTGGTAAATAATTATAGTGCTGATGATAAGTGTAACAGAAATGGTGAATTGCAATACCACCAACCCTTTCCTTATAAAACCCGCGCTGCCTGTTTTTAATTTTAATCCTTTCAAAACTGTAACAGGATTAAATGAAGAAAGATAAAATGCCGGATAGCTTCCTGCAATTAATCCGCATAAAATTGTTATTAATAATAATGCGCCAATGTGAAGCGGATTCAATAAATCAAGCGATAATTGTTTTTCAACAAGTGTATTAAATGCAGGCAGGCAAAGCAAAATAATTATTATAGCAAGCAAAGCAGAAAGCAATGCAAGAAATAAAGCTTCAGCAATAAATTGTGAAATCAATTTTCTTTTTCCTGCACCTAATACTTTTCTTACACCTACTTCTCTTGCACGCTTTTCGCTGCGCGCAGTGGCAAGGTTCATAAAATTGATGCACGCAATAATTAAAATGATCCACGCAATGAGGCTGAAAAGATTTATATATTTTAATTGTCCTTCTTTTTCTTTCCCGTTTGCATCGAAGCTGTTATACAGCCGCCAACGGTTCATAGGATAGACAGAAATCTTTGCAACGGCGCTATCGTTTTTACTTTGCACATAATTGTACAATTTTTTGTTGAGAGATTTTACATCTGCATTAGGCTGCATCTCCACATAAGTTAATACGCCATTATTCTGCCAGTTGTCGTACCATGGATTGGCATTGAAATAAATTTTAAAAGGTGCAAGCCAGTTAAAATTAAAAGAAACATTTTTTGGTAAATCTTTTATAACACCTGTGATTACATAATCCTGTTTATTATCTACTCTCAATGTTTTACCAATAACATCAGTTGTTTCAAAAAATTTTTTTGCCATTTTTTCTGTAATCACCAAAGAATATAATTGATTGAAAGCTTTATCTGCATTGCCGTGTATAAACTGTAACTGAAACATTTTTAAAAATGGAGAATCCACATAATTGCCCTGTTCATAAATGGCTTTATCGCCAAGAGAAAAAAGTTCAGAATTGGTCCACGAGCTGCGGGCTGTATTTTTTATTTCCGGAATTTCCGTCTTCATGGATTGCGCCAATAATCCTGGTGTTGCATCAAATGTAAATGTGGTGCCATCATAAGTTTGCTGATCTTTTACAATATATAAATTATCACGGTTGCTGAAATAATGATTATAGGTTAATTCGTTTTCTACCCAAAGAAAAATTAACCCGGCGCAAGCAATCCCAATTGCTAATCCAAAAATATTCAAGAAGCTGTATCCTTTATTTTTCCAAAGGCTTCTGAATGCAGTTTTAAAATAATTTTTAAACATCTTCTACGATTATTTATTGGCAAATAATTTTCGTGTACGCATAACCGTTAGTATTCTGATGCTGATTTATTTTTATTACCTGTCTGTCGCTGATGCAATCTGACGGCTCCTGTCTTTCTTCTCCCCTTCGGGGCCGGGGGCTTTTATACCAAAATATTCTCTGTAACCGTTTGTCCATCCAACATACGAATGATGCGATGACTATAACGTGCATCGTGTTCGCTATGCGTAACCATAATAATGGTAGTTCCCTGCTCATTTAATTCGGTAAGCAATTGCATTACTTCATTACCATTTGATGAATCGAGATTACCGGTAGGTTCATCAGCAAGAATTAATTTAGGATTGTTTACCACAGCTCTTGCTACGGCAACACGTTGTTGCTGACCGCCTGAAAGCTGCTGTGGGTAATGGTTTCGGCGATGCATGATCTGCATTTTATCCAATACTTTTTCTACACGCTGTTTTCTTTCATCGCTTTTTACGCCCAGATAAATCAATGGCAATTCTACATTTTCAAAAACGGTAAGCTCATCAATGAGATTAAAACTTTGAAACACAAAGCCGATATTTTTTTTGCGCAGGTCGGCTCTTTTTCTTTCATTAAAATGAGCCACTTCTACGCCATTAAATAAAAAGCTGCCATCATCAGGGTCATCGAGCAATCCGAGAATATTAAGCAACGTAGATTTGCCGCAACCCGACGGGCCCATCACGGCAACGAATTCTCCTTCTTTCACATTAAATGAAAGTTTGTTCAGTGCAACGGTTTCTACTTCTTCCGTGCGATAAATTTTTTCCAGATCAGAAATTTTAATCATTGTTTTTTTGTTTTTAGGTATGAGGTATCAGGTTACAGGTTATCAGGTTGCTGGTTACAGGTTTCATCTGTTACCGGAAATGATACCATGTTATTATTTTAAATTTTTATAAAAAAGATTTCATATTTATAATTCATTTTTTTTGTATCGTTCAATAATAAAAGCGAACGGGATACTTTGGGCTTTGGCTTACAAATGCAAATTGCTTTGCATGTAAGTGTTTCACTTTTTATAGAAGATGTTGTGCAAAAAAATGCAACCATAAAAAGGAATAAAAGAAATTGTTTCATAACAGTTGATTTAATTATTTTTAAGGTATCAGGTTTAAGGTATCAGGTATTGAATTATAAAAGGTTTTATATTCATCATTTAAAAATTTTATTATAAGAAACTTTCATGACTTTACAATCTGGCAAAAAAAGTCATTCAATGACTTTAAAAATTTCCTGCAACCTGAAACCTACTTCGACAACACCAACTCCTGCATATTTCCATAATTTTCATAACTGCTCGTAACTACTTTATCTCCTGGTTTCAAGCCCGCTAATACTTCATAAACATCAGTATTGTACATGCCAAGCTGAATGTCAACCTTGTAAGCTCTCTTTCCATCATCACTTACCTTAAAAATCCAGTTGCCGCCTGTTTGCTGATAGAAACCTCCCTTTGGCAACAAGATTGCCTGTCTTTCATCACTAAGCGCCAAAAGTATTTGCAGTGTTTGTCCGCGGCGAATGCCTTTCGGTACTTTGCCTACAAATTCCATATCTACCTGGAACCTTCCATTAGCAATCTGGCTATATACTTTTTTAATTACTAATTTATAACTCGTGTCGGCAAAATCAAAAGTTCCTGTAAGGCCAAGAAATATTCTTGAAAGATAATGCTCATCAACATCTACTCTTACTTTATAGCCGCTGAGCACATCAATTTGCCCCAATCTTTCTCCTTTATTTTTTGATTGACCTACTTCTGCATCGAGCGAAGTAAGCTGGCCATCAATCGGGGCACGCACAATAAGATCGCCAACTTTTTCGCGCATTACATTCAATGCATTTTGCGAACCTTCAAAAGACTGACGAGCCTGCTGCAATTGCTGACGTGTAGATACCGAGTCCTGTTGTAAAATTTGTTCGGTGAGGTTTTCTTTTTGTTTATAATAATTATAATTGTTCAATGCCTGCTGGTATTCCTGCGAGCCGATGGCTTTTTTATCGTATAAATATTTATCCAATTTATATACCCGCTCTGCTTCTTTAAGAAGACTTTGCACATCCGTCATTTGATTGAGTTTGCTTACGGTATTTTGTTGCGCCGCATTTTTTGAAATCTGCATCTGGGTAAGCAGGTTATATACATTGGTTTCCTGTGTTACCAGTCCCAGTTGAAGGTCAGTATTAGATAGTCTTAAAATCGGTTGGTCTTTCTTCATTATTGCTCCATCATCCACATATCTTTCTTCAACCCGGCCGCCTTCCACTGCATCTAAATAAATAGTTTTAAGCGGTAACACAATACCATTTACGGGAATCGTTTCCTGGAAAGTTCCTTTCTTAATTTCGCTTATAGTAATTCTATCTGTATCTACATTTAATTTACTATTGCCCGATGTATAGTAATAACTTAATCCAATTAAAACGATGATACCAACAATGCCTGCAATTGTAAGGATTCTTTTTCTTGACCATTTCTTTTTTGCAATAACTCTATCCACGATATAAAATTTAATTTTTTAAAAACGGGTACCGGGCTTTTGCCCGGCAGCCCTTAACACTAAATGAGAAATTCATCTGTTACTTTCACGGCTTATGCTATCAACACAATGCCATAGTTTAACGTTTTTGATATTCAAGATGTTACATTTATAATCTTCATTTCAAATGTATCATTACCGATACAGCTGGTGTACGGTTTTGATACACTTTGCATATCGTGTTTGTAAATAAAAAATTAATTGCCACGCTTTTGTATTTATGGTATGATTTAATGATGTCAATGACAAGCAGTCGTGGCCGGTGTCGCCACCGACTACAGCGTAGGCATTAATGTTTGAAAAAAAACATAAGGTAAAATTTTTTATTTTCTTACTTTATATTGCAACGTTTTATTTGAATGAATTAATAATTTTTTCACAATTCGCATGAGATAAACTTTACCATTGTATATGAATTTAAAAAACTCGTGTATATTAATTATAGATGATGACACAGATGTTTTAACAGCAGTAAGGCTTTTATTAAAAACTGAAGTGAAAGAAGTAGTTACCGAAAAAAATCCTGAAAATATTCGATGGCTTTTATCCAAACAAACGTTCGATGTGATATTGCTTGATATGAATTTTACAAGTTCTATCAATACAGGCAATGAAGGATTATTCTGGCTAAAAAAAATAAAAGAATTTGGATCGGATGCTTCGGTGATTATGATTACAGCTTACGGCGATATTGATCTTGCTGTGCGATCATTAAAAGAAGGCGCTTCAGATTTTGTTGTGAAACCATGGCACAATGAAAAATTAATTGAAGCCATTAAATCTACTTTAAAAGTAAAAGGAAAATTATCTTCAAATATTTCTTTGAATACAACACCCGTTATTGGCAAAGAGCTTATTGGAGAATCTGACGCAATGAATGATATTTTTTTAAAGATTGAAAAAATTGCGCCTACTGATGCTAACATTCTAATACTCGGCGAAAATGGTACGGGCAAAGATTTAATAGCAAGAGCTATTCATCAAAATTCACTTCGTGCAGATAAACCATTTATAAAAGTTGACCTCGGTGCATTAACCGAATCTATTTTTGAAAGCGAATTGTTTGGTCATAAAAAAGGTTCATTTACCGGAGCCGCCGAAGATCGTGCAGGAAGATTTGAAGCAGCCAATGGCGGCACTTTATTTTTGGATGAAATAGGAAATATTTCTTTACAGCAACAAATAAAATTATTAAGTGTATTACAAAACCGTCAGGTAACACGAGTAGGAAGCAATGATTCGGTTAATATTGATATTCGCCTGATATGCGCTACCAACCTGCCTCTTGGCGAGCTTGCCAATGAAAACCGTTTCAGAAAAGATTTGATTTATCGCATCAATACGGTTGAGATAGTTGTACCGCCGCTTCGCAAAAGAGATGATGATATCATTTTATTGGCGAAACATTTTGCGCATATTTATGCAAATAAATATTTAAAACCCGAACCGGTTTTTGATACAAAGGCTATTGAAAAAATGAAACAATATCTTTTTCCCGGCAATGTGCGCGAACTGCAATACACCATGGAAAGAGCCGTGATCATGTCGGAAGGTGAGCAGCTCACTGCATCCGATTTAATATTTTCACCTATCGAATCTTCTTTGCCAAAAGACGCTGAACCGCTTGAACTTAATTTAAGCGCACTCGAAAAAAATACCATTTTAAAAGTAATAGAAAAACACAATGGCAATATAAGCCGCGCTGCTAAAGAGCTTGGGCTCACGAGAACGGCGCTGTACAGAAGGTTGAGTAAGTATGATATTTGAAGTGTAAGGTTGCAGGTTACAGGTTATTTCGTGTAGGCATCACCGTTAGTAAATAATTTAAGTGAATGATTCAAAATAATTTTTTTAAAAGAACGGGCTGGAGAATTTTTATAAGAATATTTTTGTTATTGATAACAATAACTGCAGTTGCATTTTTATTGGTTCAGAAGGATTATGTGTACCTGCTTTTATTAGTTCCGGTTATTATTTATCAGTCACTGGAATTGTATCGTTTTCAGCGCAAGGCGCAAGACGAACTGCAGCAATTTGTAGAGTCGGTACATTATCGCGATTTTTCGCGCTATTTCGATGTAAAGCATGCCCCTGCTGAATTACAGCCTTTGCGTGAAGGATTCAATCAAATCAATTCCACATTTAAAGTTATCAGTAAAGAAAAAGAAACTCAATATCAATACCTGCAAAAAATTTTGGAATTGGTTGATACAGGAATACTTTCTTATGAGGGTGAAAATGGTGAAATACTTTGGATGAATGAATCATTAAAAAAAATGCTGCAGGTTCCTTATTTAAAAACAATTCATTCGCTCTCAAAAAGAGATAATGAATTGTATAAAGATATTATTGCATTAAAACCCGGCGATGGAAAAATTACAAAGGCTCATCTTGAAAAAGGTTCCTTTAAAGTTTTATTATCTGCAACGGCTTTTCAAACGGAAGGAAAAAAATTTAAGCTCATCGCTTTTCAAAATATTAATGAAGCATTAGATGAAAATGAATCAAAAGCATGGCAAAAATTATTGAGCGTGATGACGCATGAGATCATGAATTCAGTTGCGCCCATTTCTTCGCTTGCTGATACATTAAAGAACCGACTGGAAAAATCAGTTTCGCATATAACTAATAAATCCACAGCAGTTCATGATCTCGAATTAGGAATAGATACGATTAAAAGGAGAAGCGAAGGATTATTAAAGTTTGCAGAAACGTATCGCAACCTCAATAAAATTACAACCCCGAATTTAAAAACGATTTATGTGCGTGATCTTTTTGAAGGATTGCATCAATTGATGGAACCAACATTGGTACAAAAAAATATTGAACTGGATATTGTTTTAAAAGACACAGAATTGGTGTTGCAAGCCGATACCAGCCTTGTAGAGCAAGTGCTCATAAATCTTGTGGTAAATGCAATTGAAGCCGTGAAAGATAATCCCGAGCCGCAAATTATTTTATCTGCATCGCTTGCGCCCAATCACAAAATAATAATTAAAGTAGCCGATAATGGTGCAGGAATGAGCGAAGAAATTATGGATAAAATATTCATTCCATTTTTCAGCACCAAGAAAAATGGAAGCGGAATTGGATTAAGCTTATGCAAACAAATTATGATGCTGCACAAAGGAAATATTCACGTACAATCGCGAACAGGCGAAGGTACTGCGTTTAGTTTGCAGTTTTGAGAGTGGGTACAAAACTTCGTATAGGCATGACCGTTATATAAAAATTATTTTTTCAAATTCCTGCCCGGCTGAAAGTTTAAGACTGCTTGAATTTTTATTAAGAAGATTTTTTTCTTAAAAAAACAGGTTTTAAATTGGAATCCAAAAAAATCAGAGCAGCAAAACAGAAATTTAAATAACAGCCAATGAAAAAATTTAATTTTGAAGCAATATTTAAAATTCGCATTTATTACGTGAATGCAGCTTTATAAAAAACTAAAAGGGTCCATTTATTTATGCCAGCAACAATTATTGAGCCTTTACAAAACGAGAGCGCACCTTTATTTATCGGATTGCAATCATACAGCGAGGCGCAGTCCGATATTTTTTATGGAAGAGATGAAGAGATTGATAAGCTCACCAATCTTGTAAAAGCCAATATCCTTACTATTGTTTTTGGTAAATCAGGAACGGGTAAAACATCGTTGCTGAATGCAGGAATTTTTCCGCGATTAAGAAAAAATTATTGCCTTCCTTTCCGCATCCGGCTTGAGTTTAATGATAGCAGCGCCGACCTGGTAACACAAATAAAAAATATTTTAAAAACTGAAATTGATAAATATGGATTTAAAGTAGAATCGTACCCGGGTGATGAAACTTTGTGGGAATATTTTCATAAAGAACCGTTATGGAAGAGTGTTACGCCCATTTTAATTTTCGATCAGTTTGAAGAAATATTTACACTTGCAAAAAAAAGCAATCGTTTCGGAAACCAGCAACAGGCGGCCTTTTGGGAAGAGCTTGCCGATTTGATTGAGAATTCTATTCCGGAAAAATTAAAAGATAAATTTCTTAACGATAAAGAACAAATTGATTACAGTTATAAAAATCAAAAAATAAAAATCCTGTTTTCTTTCCGTGAAGAATACCTTCCCGAATTTGAAAGCATCACTTCAAAAATTCCATCTATAAAATATTCCCGGTTCCGGTTAATGCCGATGAATGGAAACCAGGCTTATGAAGTGATTACTAAAACATGGAAAGATAAAATTGATGCGAATGAAGCAAACAAAATTGTTGGATTTTTTGCCAATGAAAATAATAAAAACAAAAGCTATGATGTGATGGAAATAGAGCCATCACTTTTAAGCCAGGTATGCGCTTACATAGACAGGCAGCGCATTACAGAAGGCCGCGATAAAATTTCTGCCGATTTTTTGAATAAGTATCCAAAAGAAACCATCCTGCGTTCTATTTATGATGAAGTACTTGCAGAAGCCAATGCCGCCGTTCCTGATAACCATCTCAACAATGCAAAACTTTTATTGAAACCGGTAAATGAATTTGTAGAAGATAAATTAATTACCGATGAAGGATACAGAACTAAATATGATTTAAATGAAATAGCCGAAAGATTGAAACCCGGCATTGATGTATTGCAAAAAAAATATTTTGTAAGAGACGATGGAAAATCTATTGAGCTTACTCATGATGTATTAACACCGATAATAAAAACCGATCGCGAAAAAAGAAGAAAAGAAATTGCCGTAGCGGCTGCAAGAAAAAAAGCTAACAGGCGCGCCTTAATCATTATAATTCTTTCAATACTGGCAGCAGCGCTGATTTGGTATTTAATTACTCGTAAAGCTATTTCAGATAGAAACGATGCTATTGAGCAAAAGCAACAATTAGATGTAAAAATTAAAAATGCTTCCGATTCATTAAGATGGATTGGCGATTCAATAAAGAAAAGACAATTTCATCTCAATGAACTCAAACAAAATAAAAACGGAACTTACACGATTGGCGACAGCACATATTCAAACCTTCTGCTGCAAAGCCACGATGACAGCGCAAATTTAGCTTTATTGCAAAAACAATTTAATGATTTAAATAATCAAAAATTTTTATTTCAAAATAATATTGCATTGCAAAATGCACAAATAGACAGCCTCATTAATAATAAAAAGAAAGTAGATATAATCAACAACGATTTAAAAAGAAATATTGAAAATTTAAAACGAATTATTTCTTTTGATAGCGATAGACTGGTGTTGTTACAAAAAAATTATGATGATTTACGAAAAGAATATAATGATTACAGAATAAAACATCCTGAACTGTATTCGCCCGAAAACAGGCCGGCGGAAGATGAACAGTCAGATACAAACAGCCTGAAATTAAATTTATATTATTCATCTTCTCATAAAACAAAAGCGCCGCCGAACCTGGAGATTTATTGTATTCCTGTTACCGATGCCAACAAAAAAATTATAAGAAAAGCAAAGGTATATGAAATAGGTTGCGACCAGTTGCAATTGAATAAAGCGACCGGTAAAAAAATAGCCAAATTTGTTAATGGCATATATACTTTTTATAATGTAGCTCCCGGAAAATATTTTATAAAAATATGTGCTTATTACGGTGGTTATTATACTTATACTAAAACATCTTCTGGAAATGTA
>JAICZH010000159.1 GCA_025933775.1 Chitinophagaceae bacterium | reverse complement strand
TGCATTTAATAACATTTTATCTGCCCAGCCGCCGCCTTTTACTAATATTTTTTTACCATTCAGGCGATAAGCCCTGAAACCTTTATCGGTCATATAACCGGAAACAGAACGAATACCAAACTTCATTTTTTTACTGTCAGAAATTTGATTATTGATGTCATAACTTATTTCAAGATTATATAAATTGGGTTTGCCCAAATCGTGTGTCCACCATAGTTTCGGATGATCTATGCTTAATGCTTTGTATTCTTCCGGAGTAAGAATTATTTCTTTGGATTCATTTGCATCAAGAGAAATACTTTTTAAAATGCCGATGTTTTTTTCAATAGTAACTTTTAAAAGTCCAGCAATATTTTTATCAGAATGATTATGCAAAATTAATTTCAAAGTAATGTTTGCATGATCGAGCGTTGCAGTATCTACATCCGTTATTACAAAAGGTTTTTCAATAGTAACCGGGCCAGATTCCAATAAATGAACCGTGCGCCAAATGCCCATGTGATTATCGGCTGGCTCGGGATTCCAATCAACAAAACCAATGTTTAATTCGCCCGCAGCGGCTTGTGTAACTTTTAATGCCAGTACATTTTCACCTTTTTTTATAAAAGGAGTTACATTAAAAATAAATTGGCGAAAGCTCCCCGTCACCGTATCTGCAGATGCAATTTTTTTACCGTTCAGCCAAATGTCGGCGCGGTAGCTGATTCCATTAAAGCGAAGGCGATACACTTGTCCGGGATTTATTTTTTCAATATTAAAAGTGCGGCGATACCACCACGGAGAAGTGAACATGCTATCCGGAATTTTTTCAAGGTTACGGTTGTAAAAAATATTTTTAAAAACACCATCATCTACAAGCGTGCCCAGCGTGCTATTGGGCACTTTTGCAGCATACCAGTTGTTTGGTTGAAAATGTGTTGTCGAAATTTGTTCACCATCAACCGGCACTTTTGTAGAAGATTGAATTTGCCAGTGATCCTGCAAGTCTTCATTATGTCCACTCCATGAATTGCTTTGCGAATTTGCAATTGATGGAAAAATAAAAATTAAAAAAATGAAGTGGAATAAAAAATTTTTTATGTTTTGCATGAGATAGGTTTTTATGGGCAAATAAAAATTCTGATAAAAGAGAACGCATTTTAATATTTACTAAAATAAAATAAGTTTAGCAAATGAGGCATTTTTATTTTTCGTATTATATAATATATATTTACGTGTTATCTGCTACTACCAAAACAATTTATGTTCGGATTTTTTTCAAATAAACAAAATAATGAATGTCCTATTGACGGACGCATGCGACTTTGGATGGAAAATGCATTCCTATGGCTTGCATATCAGTTTGGACAAAACAATATCCTTTCTAAACCAATGTTGCTTCCTACGCCTGAATTTTTTCCAATTCAGTACGACGGTTCAAAGGACTCAATGATAAAAACAGCGGAAATTATTGCGATGCAAATGGAGATTGATATTAATGAAGTAGTTCTTTAAAATTATGAACAAAATATTCAAGAATTTAGTGGCGACATGGGTTACAAAATATTTACTCAAATTGATAAGGACAGCGAAGATAAATTTTCAGCAGGTTTATACTTTGACAAAAATGAGCAGGGTAAATACGAGATATTCATTGAAAAAAAGAATTTGCTAAACCCTGAAAATTTAGTTGCAACGTTAGCACATGAATTTTCTCATATAAAAATTTTAGGAGAGAAACGCCTTGACTTTAATGACGAAGCTTTAACAGATTTAACTACAGTTGTACTCGGTGTCGGAATCTTTAATTCAAATTCTGCTTTTAAGGAGCATAAAACATATAATAGTTACGGTTATAGCAGTATTGGTTATCTCAAACAACGGGAATGGGGATATGCGTTAGCGTTATACGCTTATTACAGAAAGGAAGAGAATTCAGACTGGATAAAATTCTTGACACCTAATTTAAAATCAGACTTCAAGAAAAGTATGAATTTTATTAGTGCTAATCTTGATATAATTTTTCAGGAAAAGTATGAAGGTTAATAGCTAACACTATATCATTACTTCATTAACCCATCAATATTTTTTTTGATGGTTTGCTTATCGGTTTGTGTTTTTGCCAATGTATATGCTTTTTCAAAATTCAATTTCCGCCGATGTTGTTATTCATGCTACTGGATTGCAGCCACGCAATTAACAACATCAGTTTTAACCTATTCGATTAAATATCTTCAATCCCAGTCTGCTTTAATATAGCATAATAGGTTCCTTTAGCTAAATCTTTATTTCCATGGAATGGAACTATAACAGTAATATTTTTTTTAGCATTATAATAAAGATGATGTGAGCCTTTTGCACGCTTGAAAACAAATCCGTTTTGTTCCAGCAATTTTATTAAATACTTCGGCGAAAGATTCATGCATATTCTAAATTTAAAGAATATTCGAGCGTATTATTATTATCAGGAATGGTATCTCCGCGTTCTTTTAACTCATCAATATAAAGTTCAATCGCTTCTTTTGCCATTGCAATTGCTTCATCAATATTTTCTCCATAAGTTATACAGCCGGGCAAAGCAGGTACGGTAACAGTAAATCCTCCTTCAGGTTCCTTTTGCAGCAAAATTTTATAAGTGAGCATTTATATTAATTGACATATCAAATTTAAATAATAATTTTTTCTTTTTTTAGGCCTACTATTTTCCAAATTAAAATATTTTTACAAATAACTAATCCTCCCTTTCTAAAATTACTTCATTAATTCATCAATATTTTTTTTAATGGTTTGTTTATCGGTTTGTGTTTTTGCTAATGTGTATGCTTTTTCAAAATTCAATTTTGCTTTGGCATTATCAATGTCTTTATACAATTCTCCAAGCAATGTAAAATAATAATGATTGTTGGTAAGCTGCAATTTTTCTGCTTCGTTAATCGCAACTTTTTTACCATAAACTTTTGATAGCGCAAATGTTCTGTTGAGGGCCGCTACAGGTGAGTATTCTATTTGCAATAAGCGATTATATAATTGCAAAATGTTTTCCCATTTTTCATTGGTATCTGCTTTTATCGTATGCCAATATGCAATACTCGCTTCGAGATGATATTTAGAAATGGTATTGCCATGCGATGCCTTGTTTAAAAAATAAATTCCCTTCTCAATTAATTCTTTATTCCAAAGATTTTCATCCTGGTCGTGGTATAAAATAACTTCTCCGTTTTCATTTTTTCTTGCTGCAAATCTTGATGCATGAAAACACATCAGCGACAGCAAAGCATTTACTGGCGGTTTATTGGTTTGCTCATTTTCTGTAAGCAAATGATTTAATCGCATGGCTTCCGCACATAAATCTTCACGCACCACTGCATCCTCGCTTTCGGAATAATATCCTTCATTAAATAATAAATATAATGTGGTTAAAACTGTTTCCAAACGTTTATCAATTTCTGCAGGCGATGGAAATTCAACCGGCACATTTTCCTGCTTTAATTTTTCTTTTGCGCGAAATAATCTTTTATTAATGGTTTCTTTATTGGTAAGAAACGCATTGGCGATTTCTTCAATTCCAAAACCACAAAGTATTCTTAATGCCAAACCAATTTGAGATTCGATTGA
>JAICZH010000171.1 GCA_025933775.1 Chitinophagaceae bacterium | reverse complement strand
ACCTGATACCTTCACCATGATACAAGCATCTGCCGATATAAAAAAATCAGAAAGAAAATTTATTCCCAAAGATTTATCTATAACCAACTGGCAATCTATTGAACCTTTTTTTAAAGAATTATCTGAAAGAAAAATTAATTCTGTTGAGGAATTGGAAAAATGGCTTGCCGATATAAGCGAGCTGGAAGCCGCGATAACAGAGGATTTCTGCTGGCGACAAATAAAAATGACTTGCGATACTACCGATAAAAAACTGGAAGAATCATTCAATTATTTTTGTCTTGAAATACAACCCAAAATACAACCCTATGCAGATGCGCTCAATAAAAAATTGATCAATTCTCCATTTGTGAACGAGTTGAATGCCTCCGAATTTTTTACTTATCTGCGTTCCGTTAAAAAAAATATTGAACTGTTTCGCGAAGAAAATATTCCCTTGCAAGCTGAACTTTCAGTACTGCAACAACAATACGGAATGATTACCGGAAAGATGACAGTTGAAACTAACGGTAACGCATATACGCTGCAGCAGGCTGCTAAGTTTTTAGAAAGCCATGATAGAAAATTGCGCGAAGAAGTGTATCGAAAAATAAATGCACGAAGACTGGAAGATAAAGATATTTTGAATCAACTTTTTACCCAATTAATAGAAAAAAGAAACCAGGTTGCGCTCAATGCCGGCTTTAAAAATTATCGTGATTATAAGTTTAAAGAGCTGGGCCGTTTTGATTATACAAAAGAAGATTGTTACAAATTTCATGATTCAGTAAAGCAACACGTATTGCCGTTGGTAAATAAAATTTATACAAATAAAAAAAATAAATTACAAGTAGATGAACTACGGCCATGGGATACAGAAGCTGAGCCTGAAGGAACCAAAGCGCTCACACCTTTTGAAACAGGAAATGAATTGTTGAATAAATCTATTGAATGTTTTACAAAGCTTCGCCCTTTTTTTGGTGAATGTTTACAGCAAATGAACAACATGCAACATCTTGACCTGGAAAGTAGAAACGGCAAGGCTCCCGGCGGTTACAACTGCCCATTGCCGGAAAGCGGTGCTCCATTTATTTTTATGAATGCAGCCGGGCAAATGCATGATGTAACCACAATGGTGCACGAAGGAGGTCATGCAGTTCATTCATTTCTTACACACAATCTCAAGCTGAATGCTTTTAAAGATTATCCGATGGAAATTGCAGAAGTAGCCAGCATGGCAATGGAACTTTTCAGCATGGATTATTGGAATGTTTTTTTTGATAACAAAGAAGATTTGCAAAGAGCCAAGGAACATCAGTTGGAAAGAGTGATAACTATTTTTCCATGGATTGCCATCATTGATAAATTTCAACATTGGATTTATGAACATCCGCAACATACTGATGAAGAAAGAACACAACACTGGATGGAAATTTTGAATGAATTTTCTGATGATGTAATTGATTATACCGGACTTGAAAATTTCAGAGAAAACAGTTGGCAAAAACAATTGCATTTGTATGAAGTTCCTTTCTATTATATTGAATATGGTATTGCACAACTCGGAGCAATTGGTATGTGGATGCAATACAAAAAAAATCCCGAACAAGCGCTGGACAATTATATGAAAGCATTACAACTTGGCGGCACCAAAACCCTACCAGAACTATATAAGGCAGCAGGCCTTACATTTGATTTCTCTTCTGAAAATATTAAAGTATTGATGGATTTTGTGAATGAAGAAATGGAAAAGTTGTAAGGAATAAAATTAAAATTTAGTAAACATTGATTCCGCAAATGTAAACTATCTTTTGATTTAGTTTACATTTTCAAAAACTTGTAAACTATCTTTTAAAATGTTTTTAGAATATTTACTAAAAAAGTTTTCATTGTATTTTCCAATCAACAATTTGGTTGCTCCATTCTTTTTTAAAAGGTACATCTATTTTAATATAATTATCAGTGTATCCTTCCATCATCGCGTTTTTATTTTCACTTTCAAAAAGAACTTTTCTTGTTTCACCTGTATGTTTTTGAGTAAAGTTTTGTAATTTTTTATAAGATAAATTACGCAAAATTTTAGTTCGGTAATGGCGTTCATTTACCGGAACAACAGGTTTAATATTTAAAGCCTGTGTGTTAGCCCTTTCTGAATAAGTGAATACATGAAAATAAGATGCATCAAGGTTTTCAAGAAAATGAACCGTATCATTAAAATCTTCTTGCGTTTCTCCGGGAAAGCCGGTTATCACATCCACGCCAATGCTGCAGTGCGGCATTAATTTTTTTATCAAAGATATTTTTTCAGCATATAATTCTCTTTTATAACGGCGACGCATATACGCTAAAATTTTATTGCTACCGCTTTGCAACGGAATATGACAATGCGGCATTATTTTTTTACTCTTTGCAACCAGCTCAATGATTTTATTTGATAAAAGATTAGGCTCAATGGATGAAATGCGATAGCGCTCTACTCCATCAAAGTTTTCTATCGCCTGTAAAAGATCATAAAAATTTTTATTGGTTTTATTTCCATTATTATCTTTTCCAAAATCGCCAAGATTTATTCCCGTGAGCACAATTTCTTTTACACCTGCTTCTTTTATTTTTTTTATTTCTTGTAAAACATTTTCACTGGTATTGCTCCTGCTTTTTCCCCGCGCCATCGGTATGGTACAGAAAGAACAATTATAATCGCAGCCATCCTGCACTTT
>JAICZH010000155.1 GCA_025933775.1 Chitinophagaceae bacterium | reverse complement strand
ATGCCTGCCATATAATATTTATTTAAAGACCAACAAAAAAAATAGGCCGAACTAATATCAATTATGCTAATCAATAAAAGAGATTCTGAAGCAGTGATTGAGAGCCGCGCTGTAAAGTATGGATCATTATCCATAAATATATTCTTATAAAATAAATGATAGTAATAATAAAATGTTTTCATACAAATAGGGATATATATTATAAGATTTTTTAAAGCCTTTTCTTTAAAGTTTATTAAATTATTGATAATACTTGTCAAATTCAGTAGATGATTTAGGGACTTCATCTCTTGGGATTCCCTGTAAATCCTGTAGTAAAGGCCTAATATTTTGTCTATACCATGGAATTTGAGTTATAGTGCGCCCTACTTCCCAACCAATACCCCATGCAGCGCCGTAAACACCGCCAAAAGTGGAAATAAAATTAGATCCTGTCTCGATTTCCTTCTGTCCAGTTGACATTTTATTATCAGAAAGAATATTGTATTGTGACCATAATCCGATTCCAAACCCAAATACCTTTAGTCCCCTAGAAACATTTCTGGAAAGCCCCTTTGCAGCACTTATATCTTCTGCAGATTGATACTTGTTGCCGTAATATTTTTGGCTGTAACTTCTTCCAGCTTCAAGATTGTACCACGTATTGTTATTAAACATTTTAGCACTGGCTTTCGCAGTTCCAAGCCCTAATATTGCCAAGATTGTTCCGTTAGATTCTTTCTTCTTAGATGCTTTAGGACCTGGCCCAAAAAGAACTGTATTTATATAATTACCTTGCAGCATATTACCAGTAGTAGCACTGTTGGATTTGTCATCAGAATTATTGCTTTCATTTGAATTATCTTTTTCACTTAATTCTTCCTGTTCCTGTAATTGTTGAGCAACATCATCTTCACTTTTTCTTTCCCCTCTATGCTTATCCTTTTCTGACTCTCTATCATTCCAGTCACTTAAACTTTCTTGTGCACTCATTCCATCAGGATCAATAAACTTTAAAGGATTATTAAATGCATAATTATAAGGAGATATGAATAAAATTTTATATGGTAAAAATTTTTTTATAGAGGACAGATGTTGTTGAAGCGGCCGGTAAAATTAATTACAAAATTTATTATTAAACTGCAAAAAAATAAAAGCCGGTTATAAAATATTTTTTAAATAAACGAATAAAAAATCCAATAATTATATTAGTTCATCCCAATATTAAATTATATTATGAACTTTATGCAAATTGAAAGATGTTTGAAAAGCATTTGTCATAAAAATTTATTTATATCTTAAACAATAAATATGACTATAATACAAGGAAGCAAAGAATTTTTTAAAAACATTCCGCAAATAAAATATGAAGGCGTTGAAAGCGACAACCCGCTTGCCTTCCGATGGTACGATGAAAATAAAAAAGTGGCCGGCAAAACCATGAAAGAGTTTTTCAAATTTGCATGCGCTTACTGGCATTCATTTGTAAATACAGGCAGCGATCCTTTCGGAGAAGGCACGCATATTTTTAAATGGAATGAAAAACAGGATGTTATTGAAAGAGCAAAAGATAAAATGGATGCTGCATTTGAGTTTATTACCAAAATGAATTTGCCTTATTATTGTTTTCATGATGTGGATGTAGTGGATTTTACCAATGATGTAAAGGATAATGAAAAGCGTTTGCACACAATTGTTGAATATGCAAAACAAAAACAAAAAGATAGTGGCGTAAAATTATTATGGGGTACCGCGAATCTTTTTTCAAATAAAAGATACATGAATGGCGCTGCTACCAATCCTGATTTTCATGTGCTCGCTCATGCAGCAGCACAAGTGAAAGCCGCTCTGGATGCTACTATTGAACTTGACGGAGAAAATTATGTTTTCTGGGGTGGAAGAGAAGGATATATGACTTTGCTCAATACAAATATGAAAAGAGAACAGGAACATCTCGCAAAATTTTTACATAAAGCAAAAGATTATGCAAGAGGCAAAGGTTTTAAAGGAACATTTTTTATTGAGCCAAAACCTTGTGAGCCAAGCAAACATCAATACGATTATGATGCAGCAACGGTTATAAGTTTTTTAAGACAATACGATTTAATAAATGATTTCAAACTAAACATTGAAGTGAATCATGCAACGCTTGCGGGCCATACTTTTACACATGAATTGCAAGTGGCTGCTGATGCGGGCTTGCTGGGAAGCATGGATGCTAATCGCGGCGATTATCAAAACGGATGGGATACCGATCAGTTTCCAAATAATATAAATGAATTAACAGAAGCGATGCTTGTAATACTGGACGCTGGCGGCTTTAAAGGCGGCGGAATTAATTTCGATGCAAAGATCAGGAGAAACTCTACCGACACTGCCGATCTTTTTTATGCGCACATTGGCGGCATGGATGCTTTTGCAAGAGCATTGATTATTGCGGATAATATTTTAAATAAATCAGATTATAAAAAATTGAGAAAAGAACGTTATGCATCTTTTGATAATGGAAAAGGAAAAGAATTTGAAGAAGGAAAATTATCGCTGGAAGATTTAAGAAATTTTGCAATTGAAAATGGCGAGCCTGAAATGATAAGTGGCAAGCAGGAATATTATGAAAATATCATTAATCGTTTTATCTGATCATCCTAAAAAATAAAATATGGCATTTATTAATGCAACCGCAAATACAGCAACCGCAAGCTTTAACAAGGGAAATCCTTTATACATTACATTACTTACAATGGTTGCTGCCCTTGGCGGATTATTATTTGGATATGATACGGCTGTAGTAAACGGAGCAGAAAAATCATTGGTTGCATTTTTTATTGAAAGCATTACTGACGTTTCGCATCATCAATATGCAGTAAACATGATAACACAATATCGTACATTGATGATAGTAGTTTTGTTTATAATTTTTTTAATTATTACCGGGCAGATAATAAGATTAATTGGTATAAAAAAAGGGGGCATCACCGGATTAATTATTATTATTTTGCTTGCAATATGGTCAGTGAGCTTTGCATCAAAGCCAGTGCCATCCGATGTTGCAGGCTTGCAGGATATAGCCAATGCTATTAAAGGTTTTGTAATTGCGAGCGCATTAATTGGTTGTGTTATCGGCGGCGCTTCTGCAGGTTTTATTTCAAAATCATTTGGTAGAAAAAATGGATTGATGATTGCAGCAATAGCTTTTTTATTATCAGCAATTGGTGCATGGAAACCGGAAACGTTTAATTTTTTTGGAATCGAAAATGCTTATTCATTTGTTATTTATCGCATCATCGGAGGCATTGGAGTGGGCATCGCATCTATGATTTCGCCCATGTACATTGCTGAAATTGCTCCAGCCAATGTAAGAGGAAAATTGGTTTCCTTCAATCAGTTTGCTATCATCTTCGGAATGCTTATTATATTTTTTGTAAATTATTTTATTGCAAAACAGGGAGATGAACAATGGCTGATTACAACAGGTTGGCGCTGGATGTTTTTCAGCGGTGTAATTCCCGCAGGAATATTTTTTATTCTTTTATTTTTTGTTCCTGAAACGCCGCGTTATTTGGTTATAAAAGGCAAAGATGAAAAAGCCTTGGAAGTTTTAAAAAACATTTCAGGAAATGAAAATGCAATTAAAATTTTAGAGGAAATAAAATCAACCACGCACGAAAAAAATGTTCCGTGGTTGTCGTATGGTTTCTTTGTAATTTTTATCGGCATCATGCTTTCTGTGTTTCAGCAATTCATCGGTATTAATGTAGTGATGTATTATGCCGGAAATATTTTTCGCAACATGGGCGCTTCTACTGACTCTTCTTTGTTGCAAACAATTATTGTGGGCGTTGTCAATTTGCTCTTTACAATTCTT
>JAICZH010000189.1 GCA_025933775.1 Chitinophagaceae bacterium | reverse complement strand
AGGTCCGTTGTCACCAAAACGTTGGTAGTTCCGTTTCTGAATTTTGCCAGCGCGCTGTCTCTTTGTTGCTGCTCCATACCACCATGATAAAACTCATTATGAATGCCTTTTTCAGACAGTATCTTACTGGTGCGTTCCACCGCTTCGCGATGATTGCAAAACACGATTGCCGAGCGATTGCCAAGATAGCAAAGTAGTTTAAAAAGGGTCTCAGATTTATCTTTTTGGGGAGAAAATACTGATTTTATTTCCAATCTTTCCGTTTCTTCTCCCTCTTTTAAAAAATTAATCTGTAATGGATTTTTCAGTCCGATGAAACCTGGTATTTCCAGTGCCGGCGTTGCCGAAGTGAGCAATTTCTTCTCAACATTTTTTACTGAATTGATGATAAATTCCATTTCCTCCAAAAATCCTAATTCAAGCGATTTATCAAACTCATCTAAAACCAGGATTTTTATATCGTCTGTCGTGATGTTTCCCCGCCGGATGTGATCGCATAACCGGCCGGGAGTGCCCACAATCAGCGCAGGGGGTTGTGTAAGGTTATTTTCTTCAATTTCTCTTTTGTGGCCGCCATAGGCAGCAGTGATTTTAAATCCGGTACCCATCGTCTTAAAAACATTTTCTATTTGCATAGCCAATTCCCTGGAGGGAACTACTATCAACGCCTGCGTGTTGTTATTTGACGGCGCCAACTTTTCAAGAATAGGCAAAAGATAAGCAAGTGTTTTGCCCGAGCCTGTGGCAGAAAGAAGGACAATGTCTCCTTCATTTTTAATGGCATCAAGCGTAGCTAATTGCATCTCATTGAGAGAATTGATTTTCAAATTGCTTAGGATAGTTTCGTGGGAATAGCTTTTCTTTTTCATGTATAGTAAATGAACAAATATGGCAACTTTTATTTTAGAAGATTTTTTATTATCAGTTAGCAGCAACCTGCTGCAGAGCCTCACTGACGTGTTCTACAGGCCGCTGGCAGGTTTTATTTTCGCACACATAAATCATGGTTTTGCCTTCCAGTAATTTATTTTCGAGTAGCGGCAGTTTTCCCTCGTTTTCTCCACCAAGATACACGGCGTTTGGCAAATAGTAGTTTTGAAATGCCGCAAGTTTTTCTTTCCATTTCTTACCAACAATGGCCACTTCATACGGAGGCTTTATTTGTAAAGCCATCACCTGCGCCCAGTTACTGTAATAAGCCGGATTTTTTTGAATATCGTCTGAAACATTTTTCACCATTTGAATGGATTGAGATTCATAGTTGCTATCGTCGAAGTAAAGACTAAGAAGTAAAAGATTTTTCGCCATTTCACTGTTAGAAGAGGGGATTACGTTATCAGCAATTTCCATTTTGCGCGCAATCAAATCGCTGTACTGGCTATCCGTGTAAAAATACATTCCCGTAGTCTCGTTAAAAAAATGCTTTTGAACATATTGCGTGAGTTCATTAGCTTTTTCCAAATAAGATTCATCGAAACTGATTTGGTAAAAATTAATAAGCGCATTAATCAGGAATGCATAATCATCCAGGAAAGCATTGATGGAAGCTTTGCCATTTTTATAATTACGATAAATGCCGCCGTTTTTTAAAACTATATTCTTTAGAAGAAAATCAATATTTGTTTTTGCCATTTTAAAAAAATTCTCATCGCCAAATACGCGGTAAGCGTCCGTCAGCCCCTTTACCATCAAAGCGTTCCAGGAGGTGAGGATTTTATCATCGGTTGCCGGCCGCACGCGTTCATTTCTTTTTTGAAACAGAATCTGATTTAACGAGTTTATTTTTTTTAATAATTGTTCATTTGTAAGCTCATATTTATTTTGCACCCCTGCGCTCCCGGAATTGATATCTAAAATGTTTTCACCATTTTCCCAATTTCCCTGGTCAGTAATTCCAAAATAATCATTGAATAAGCCAGCGTCTTTGCCTAAAATATGATTGATTTCTGATTTTTTCCAAACATAATATT
>JAICZH010000051.1 GCA_025933775.1 Chitinophagaceae bacterium | reverse complement strand
TCTTTTTTATTTTTATTCATTACTTTTTTGAACGAACCATCCGGTAACATCCCTAATATTTCAAGCACAGTGCATAACTTATCTCTACGTAATTTGTAACGACTTTTTAATTTTCTTCCACCACGAATTCTTCTTCTCTGTGCGGTTGGTGTCTCATTTTTCTTTTCATTTAGTTTTTTCCCTTCATTAAAGCGTGTTAGCATTTTACCTTCCTGCGAAATTATTCTTACCCCAACAGCAGGCAAACCATCTTTTCCAATATGAATGCCGGTTCTCTCATTATTAGTAGCGGTTTTGGTTTCAGGTGAATCGTCTTTAAAATACTCACTATATCTTTCAGGTTTATTTGAAGATGCTTCTACCACTGCCCATCCAATAGAAGTAGTTCCAATATCAAGCCCAAGAATTTTTTTGTTATCCATATTTTTTATATTTTAGAGTTCTAATTTGAAGCAAATCACAATAAGATTTTATCGTTGTGAAAACATTTAAAGCGGTTGCGATTATATCAATATCGCTTTTTTATTCTCCACATTTTTTTACTTCTCAGTTTAATTGTATTTCGGTTTCAGTCAATTTCGTATAATCATCACCATTATACAGAGAGTATTTTCAATAGAGGGCTATAAATATAAAGATTTTTCAGAGTATCTTTTATACAAATAAATTTTTTATTACACTCCTAAAGTGCAATCAAAATTATTCAAACGCAGTATTTATTTATGTAACTTTTTAAAAAATTATTTAATAAACTTAACCACTCTTCGTTGATCATTGCTTTGCGATTCTAACAAATACATTCCTTTTGGCAAGCTTATCGGCAAAGCGATCTGTCCATTTACATTATCTAAAGTTCGGGCATACAAAATTTTTCCGCTTACATCTTTTATCATCAGTTTTAATTTTCCGGTAACTCCGGTTATCATCAGAGGTATATTAGCCTGAACCGGATTGGAAAGTAAATGAACACTCCACTCCTGGTTATCTTTTATTTTTAAAGTTATTACATTTGAAAATGCAGACTTACCATCTTTATCGAGTATGCGTAACCGGTAGTAAACAATTGATCGCCCTGAAGAAATTATATTGGCATCAGTAAAAGAATATTCGCTCCTTAAATCTGTTGTTCCGTTGGCTTTTACATTTCCAATGTCTTCAAAATGTTGTGCATCATCGCTTCGCTGTACCACAAAACTTTCAGTATTTATTTCCTGTTGTGTGTTCCATTGCAATAAGGCATCGTTGTTATTTTTTGTTACAATAAAAGTAGTTAGCTTAACCGGCAATGCCTGAAAACTTCCGTCAACTACAAAAAGATCGGTGTGATTGGCGTCATCACCATCTGTTGCTGAAAAAAATATTTTTCCATTACTTACAATTGATGGATCCATATCTGGATTTGCGTCGCCTGCATTGGGATTAATATCTTTTACAATGGTGGTGCCTCCGGATGTTCCATCACTTACCCATAATTCATTTCCATTAGTACCATCATCAGCGGCAAAATAAAGAGATGTGGTGGTATATAAATACGTCTCATTGTTTTGAATTCCGTCATTAGTGCCGGGATTTATATCTTTTACCATATTGGTTCCACCCACTGTTCCATCAGAAATCCACAATTCATTTCCATTGGCAGATGAACCTGCCACAAAGAAAAATTTATTTCCCTCAAATAATGTTTCATTGAAAGAGCCGGTTGTAAAATTAACTGAGAAAGGAATATAAATTTCGGGAATGTCGCCGGAACTAACCGCTACGAAGGATTTAAATAATACAGTGCCGGCGGGGGTTCCGTCGGTTTGCCATAATTCAGAACGGCTGGCTCCATCAGTAAAAGGAAAAATAAATTTTGAAGAATAATTTACTGCATCTGATACCAATGCAAATGCCGTAAAGGTTGCTCCGCCAAAATCTTTTATAAGTATGGTATTGGCAGCTGTTCCATCGGTGCTCCACACTTCGTTGCTACTTGTGCCATCATAAGCATTGAAATAAGCATGATTATTAAAAAGATGAAATCCTAAAAAAACGGGAGCCGTAAGGCCGGGAAAAATTTCAACTTCCGTAGAGCTTCCCGTTCCGGGATTAATATCTTTTACTAAAACAGTACCACCGGAAGTACCATCAGTTTTCCATAATTCTTCTCCATGTGTGGCATCAGTTGCGAGAAATAAAATGGAGCTATTTAGCAAAGCAAATTCTCTTGGATTAGAAGAATCTGTTCCTGAATTAATATCTTTTAATAAATTAGTGCCGCCGGTAGTTCCATCCGATTTCCATAGCTCAACACCGGCGCCTGATGACTGTGCTGCAAAAAGCAAGAACGATCCGTTAGTAAATAAATGAAAACTATCTTCGGAGCCATTACTGCTGCCGGCTCCTGCCACAATATCTTTTAAAAGCGAAGTGCCTCCCGATGTTCCATCCGATTTCCATATCTCTCTTCCCTCTGCAACTGTGATAGCGCTAAAGTAAAGATTGCCGTTAAATACAATCATATCTCCGGGATCAGAACCGGCAGCGCCTGCGTTAATATCTTTTACTAAAGAGGTTCCCCCAGAAGTGCCATCGGTTACATATAATTCCGCACCGGTTGCCGAAGTAAAGCCGCTGAAATAAATTTTACCATTCAAATACATTGAGATATTATCATATTTTACTGTTGAAATCTGGATGGTATTTCCCGGTGTTCCATCGGTTGACCAGATGGAACTATCAATATCTGAATAAAAAACAGTTTTACCATTGGTTAACGGCCCGATAGAATGAAGGCTGTTATTGTTATTGATTTGCGTTACCTGTGCATCAACGCTTATGTACAGCGCAAAACAAAATAGGATAAGTAATTTTTTTTTCATGTTATTAAAATATTAAATTAAAAATGTATGGCATCATTCAGATGGTATAATAATACGATCATGGAATTTGAGTAATTGATACTTCAATAAAATAATTAAGTAACTTATTCTTGCGGGTACATGAATAAGTATTTCTAAGGATATTTAATATGCAGGAGTGTGTGGGATGGAATATTAAAAATTGAAATATTCCGCAATCAGAGATGAAAGTTATAAAAAATTTTGTATTAAATCAAAGAAAAGAAAAAAGATAATCGTCATTGAGTGGCTGGCTTTATTTCAGAAAAAAACATACACTAACGGTAACGCATAAACGAAAATACGAGTGTAATGACGCATCGGGTTAATTAAAAATTTTTTTGAGCCCGTTTCACAAACAAAATGGTATTTATTTTTTATGAGAACCTTTTTTTGGACCCGGCTTCGATTTACCTGATTTACTTTTTGAAGAAGATTTTTTTGAAGAAGATTTTGATGAGCTTTTTTTCGGAACCTTGGCTCCTTCTTCTCTTGCCTCTGAAAGGCCGATGGCTACTGCTTGTTTGGGGTTGGTAACTTTTTTATTACTCTTTCCGCTTTTGAGCTTGCCTTCGTGCATTTCGTGCATTGCTTTTTTCACTTTCTTTCCGGCTTCTTTTGAATACTTTGCCATAATATTTGGTTTTAGGTTAGTAAATTTTTCCCTAAAACTTTTACAGTAATTTTTATGCCAAAAAAAATAAAATAAAATTTTTAAACTACGTCTATAGCCTTGATTTCTTTTTTGTATTTGGAAGGAAGTATAAGCGTTTTAATAAGCTCATCCAATTTAAGAAAACGGCTTAATTTATAAAATGGCAAAAAAAGATTTAAGAAAGAAAATTTTCTGAAATGCAATAATTGCCGCACTTCTTTTGGCACAACAATTATTTGCCCTTCAATTAATACAAGATATCGAAAGGTGCCCAAATGTTTTTTATATTGTTTATAAAGGTCTGTTGTGTATTTGCTTTTTACAAGGTCGTGTTGCAAATCATAATTTCGTGCAACAAGCCAATCCGCGTAGGTTTGCGGAAGTTCTTTTAAATTCATTCTTTTGCCAAAGCGATAAAAAACATCAAACACTTCTCCTTTTTCTTGCCATGAAAGTTTTCTTTCAAGCGTTTCAAAAGAAGCGATGCTGTAATGAATAAGCATAAACAATACATCGCGGTAAGCCCAGCCGGGTATTTCTTTTCCCCTGTTTTTTTCTACACCTTTATGAATAGCAGAAATGCTGTCAATGATTTTTAATGCGTCATCATATTTTGCAAATAAAATCCGCCGCGAATAACTTACTGTAGAAAACAATCTTCCTAACGGATCGGCAGGAAGCCTTCCGGTAAAGTAAAGCCAGTCAACCGCTTTGTTTAATGCAAATTCGGCCGCAGCGCCCGCAAAAATAAAAAGTACTGTATCACTTTTTCCCCATATCTGACGTACAATCGAATTTTTTTCAACAAAGTTTTCCATAATTGAAGCGCAAGTTATAGCCAAAAAAATCAATAAATTTTTTTATTGATGTATAATTCTTTTGAAAAAATTTTGGCTTACAAACAATTTTAGAACAACCGCTTTATAATATTTATAATAAGCGTTAACGCAACACTAATTACCAGCATTGTAACTATAGGAAAATAAAATCGGGTATTTTCTTTTTCAATTCTTATGTCGCCGGGCAATTTTCCAATCCATTTAAAATAATCGTGAAAAAAATAAATTAGTACACCGGCAATTACAACGCATACACCGACAACAATAATATATTTTCCTGTTTGCCCATTCACCATTTATAAATTGTATTGGTTGCAAATGTAACATTTGCTATTTTTATTTTTTTTGGATGTATCCATTAAACGAGATGGCGTCTCTTGAATAACTCGTAACATTAAGGCTTGCAGTTCCGTTATCATAAATTGTAAAAAAATATTGCTCAATATCATTTTTATCTTTTGGTTTAATGATTACATTCCATCCATTTTTTTTATAAGGAGTAACGGTGTAAGAAAAGTTGGTGGAAGTAAAGTCCAGCGCAGAGCCTGTAGGATTATATTGTGGATTATATGCTCTGCCAAAAAAAGGAAGATAACTGATGAGTGAATCTTTATTTACACGCACCTCATACAGCGAAGTAAGGTTGCGAAAGCGGCCTCTGAGTGGATTTACCGACTGCGCTTCAAAAACAAAATGCTGTGAATCAATCATGTTTTTATAAGATATTTTTTGAGCATTATCTTTTGAGTTTTTTTGAGCGGTAGAACATTGAGACAACGAAGCAAGCATTAAAAAACTTATTAAAAAGAAACGAAAATATTGTAAGTATTTCATTGTAAAATTTATTATGTCATTAGCAAAAATTACACCGTGAATGTGTAGCAAAATGTGAAAAGAAATTCATGATTATTTATTCGGGTTGTTTGTAATGGCTCCGGCACCATAATCATTCTTTTTATAAGTATTATATAAAGGAGAGCTGCTTCCGAGCCTGGTATCTCTGTAAATTTTTGGCTTTGAAAATGGTTCTATATATGTTTTGTAATGGCCTGTGAAAAAAGTTTTATTTGGTTTTTGAGCGCTAAAATCCTGGCCGGCTTTGGAACTATCAAAAATTATTGGAACACTTTTTTGATTACTTATATTTTCATTTTGAGAATAAAGTGAATCGGATTTGGGATGAGAAGAATTTACGATAGTTTGAGAATATGCTTTATTTAAACTTAAAAAAATGGATAAAAATAATAGTATAAAAATATTTTTCATGGTTTGAAATTTAATATTAAGCCCTAAATTTTATGCCAGTAAAACCTTCAAGAGTAATTTTAAACTTTTATTAATGCATTAAAAATGGCGTTAACTCAAATATTGCAACCAATGCGCTCCTAAAAAAAATTGTTTTTTTATTTTACTTTATAAATAATTTATTTTATGTTTGTTCTTCCTTTACCAACTGAAATAAATCCTTTCCTTTTATAAGACCTTTTGTTTATCCCCCTTTACATTTATAATTTATAAATGTAATTCCTGAAAAATATCTTTTCCTTTTCCTTCGAATTCCCATTTTTTATTACACTTCTAAAACTTTTTTATGGAAAAGAAATTTACATTTTTCGCAAGAATGATTGCTTACACTCTTTCAGTAATTGCATTATTATTTATTAATGCTATTTCAACAAAAACCAATGCGCAAGTAAACTGTGCAAATGAAACGGTTTTATTTTTACAAACTTTTGGAACAGGTACTACTGCCACAAGCGATCCTGATGTGCTTACTACGGGCTTAACCTACCAGGCAACAGGTTCTCTCATAGGTGAGGGACGGTATCGCGTAATTAATAATACACAGCAAAAGCCCGAATGGCAAAATTCAGAAGACCATACCGCAAATGATGTGGATGGAAAAATGATGGTAATTAACGGCCAGGCCGAAACTTATTATAGTCACGAAATTGATCGCACACCAGGATTTCCAGCCGGCAATTATACGGCAAGCATGTACATTATGAATATTGACACATTAGGATTGTGCGGCGTAAATGCATTAGTTCCTAATATAAGTATAAGAGTAGAATATCTTTCTGCTGCCAATACTTGGGAACCTTTAACAGGATCGCCTTATAATGCGCCTCCTGTATTGCAAACACCGCCATCTTCACCAACATGGGTATTAGTAGGTTCTTCCTTTACACTTCCGCCCACAGGAAATTTTACGGTAACAAGCATAAGAATGGTACTTACCGATGGAACAGAAGGTGGTTGCGGAAATGATTTTGCTATGGATGATATTAAATTTTCTGCTTGTCCGGAAGGAGGCGCTTTGCCGGTAGAATTTTTAGGAATTAACGCACATCAAAAAGGTAATGGAGTAAGTGTTGAATGGTCAACTTCTTTTGAAATCAATACCAGCCATTTTGATATTGAAAAAAGTGCTGACGGAAATTCTAATTGGAATTTAGTTGCTTCAGTAAACGCTGCAGGAAATAGTTCTGCCGTTCAAAATTATAGTGTTTATGATGCCAAACCATTTAATGGAGTTAATTTTTATCGCATTAAAGAAGTGGATAAAGATGGCAATACTAAATATTCTAAAACGATGCGTGTAACTATTAATTCTACCAACACAGGCGTTTCCGTTTTAGCAAATCCTTTCCATAGTTCGCTCAGCGTAAGCTTTTCAAGCGCTACCCAGCAAGCAGTTTCTGCAAGGCTTATAGATATTACAGGAAAACAAATAATGTTAGAAAAATGGATAATTTCTTCAGGAGATTCCCGTCAAAACTTTTTTAATGTGGGCGCATTGCAGCCAGGAATGTATATCCTCAATATTTCAAATGATAAAGGTGAAATTTTGTTTAATAATAAAGTAATTAAAGAATAACCATTACACAGGCATTTGCTGATAAAGGGAAACCATCAAAGTTTCCCTTTTTTGTTATCGTAAGCTTAAGTTTTATATGAAAGAGAATTTTTCTTATGATTAGTAAATTTTATGTCATATTATTTTGGATTAAATTTTGCTGTATGAAAAATTTTATCGGAAGTATTTTATAGCCGATTATATTTACATTTTTAAAATCATTTTTCATCCCTAAAAAAATTACAATGAAACTAAAAAAAATTATTCCAGTATTATTGTTTGCTATGTGCACCACTTTAGTTATGCCTGCATTTGCAAAAAACCCAACTCCTTTAACGCCTACTGAAAAAGCACAAAGAGAAGCTCATGCGCAGGTGTTAATTAACAGGCTTCAGCAAATTCGTGAAATGGATAAGAACCACCTTACCTCTTCAGAAAAAAAAGAATTAAGAACGGAATTGAAAGCAATGAAAAAAGAATTCAGAGCAGATAAAAGAAATGGCATTTATTTATCTATCGGCGGTCTTATTATTATTATTTTATTATTGATCCTCATTTTACGTTAATTTAAAATGCTAAGCAAATGCCCGAAAGGTAATCGTGCATTTTTATTTCTTTTTGTCAACCACTACCAGCACTACGCCAATAACTGCAATGATTGCCCCTGCATAAGTGGGCCAGCCAAACCATTTGTTTTCAGTTTTACTTATTTGAATGGGGCCAGCATCCACAATGTTTTTTTTCACGGGCACCGAAAAGCCTCTTACAATTATCATAATAATTCCTATCGCAATTAAAACCCATCCGACTGTTTTCATAATTTTTTGTTTTTATGTAAATTATATTTTGCCAAATTCAAACAAACTTTTTAATGATTTTTTTATTTGGCATACATTTTACGATGAACAATAACAGTACCATATTGGTGATACACTCAAATAATTTTTAAAAAAATTTACTATGGCAACAACATACAAAGAAGGCAAGCTTGCAAAAGCAATAGAAAAACAAACAGCCCAAATACCTTCGGATATATTTTTATGGGCAGCTTTTGCTTCAATGGGCGCTTCTCTTACTTTTCATATTATGGGAAAAAAATCGAAAAGCGCTTTTATTGGCCAATGGGCTGCGCCCTTTTTATTATTGGGCGTTTATAATAAGTTGGTAAAATTGCAAGGGCATGAAGGTGCAAGCCAGTATTGAATTTGATGAGATAAGTGAATCAACAAAAAAATAAAAAAAGATTTATTCTAATGGCGTATTTAAAGTGGTGTTGGCTACTTTTACGTCGTTGCCTAGTATGGCTTCTACATATAATTTATAATACTGCGGCGCAGTGGGAATAGATAGTTCCATGTAAGGAGCATTGCCAACTTGCTTAATAAACATAGTATTGCCATATTGGTCGAGCCTTACAAGATACCATTCAAAACGCATATTTTTTTCGTCATAATTATACAATTGCCACGAATTATTTTTTTTATAAATGATCCGGTATTCCAGTTTGTCATTAATAGTAGTAATCTGTGCTGGTCTTAAAATTCTTATATCAGGTATTGGCGAAGGGGCAATCGTTTTGGCTGCCCATCTATTTACAACCTCTCTGTACCATTGTTTTTTTCTTCCTTCCAGATCGATCAGTCCATTCAATTTTATATAATCGGTGGTTTCAATATCCTGCCATGCAGGTATAGCGCCAGATTGTGCAATGGAAGGAATATAATGCCATAATGATACATCCACTTTTCCCCAAGCCATTCCTTGTTCAATTGGTTCTTTTACGGTATTACTATCTTTTGCATCTGCCAAAAGCATGTAAGTATTTATTTGTGGAACGTGTGTTTTATAAAAATGAAATTGATTTCTTCCATTTTCATCCCAATTCAAATCCATGATAATGGGTCTTGATGTATCCAGCAATCTTATCTTTCTGCATAAATCTGCAAGCCATATAATATATTTTTGACGATAATAAAAATAATCAGGTTTATAACTTTGGTTTGAAAGATCGTGCAAAACATCATCGCCGAGGTTCCATGCAATGATATATTTTTTATCAAGATTATCTTTTATTGTTTCCAGTATTTTTTCTTTCTGGTGCTTCATTTCTTTGTCATTAGCTATCACTTGTGGAAGGGCCAAAAACCAAAAGCGTGGAATTAAATTCATTTTGTTTAATACTAATGCTTTTTCAATACTATGGTCGTATATTCCGGGCATCGTTCTTTCAACTGTGTTAACGCCGATTTTTTTCATTGCTTTTATATCAGCTTCTATTGTTCTTAATCCCATCGTATGCCTGTTGCGAAACCAGTGGTATCCTTTATCATATAAAATGCTTTTAATATTGTGAGGCAAAGAGTAAGATATATTTTCAGAAGAAATTTCCTGCCAATCTTTTGCCTGAAATTTTTTAGGAATGCCTTGTCTGGGTGCATTTTTGAAAATAGATTGCACCGTAAGTGTATTATTGTCTTTTTTATTTTTGATGTAAGGATTTATAATTACAGATTTTATTTCTGTAAAACCGGTGTCAATAGTTTTCCATGATGCATTCCACCATTGCAAATTATTTACAAATGAGCCTTCCACATTTGTTATCATCACCGGCAAACCAGCTTTAAAAATACTTAATGAATGAAAAGGACGATACAGCGTGTCAAAGCTGTAAATGCTGCCTTTTGTTATATTTTTATTTGTATCAATAATATTTACTCCAAGCCAATCCACATAGTTGTTTCCCGGGAAATAATCTTTAGTAGTATTTACAACTGGCACATTCCATATCCATATTGCTTTGTCGGCACCCGCTTTATCAAATATGTGATGAATGTATTGCCATACTGATATAAAATTTTTTGGAGTATAATCAGCATAGGCCAATAATGGATGTTTATTTTGTTCAGACGCATTTGTAAAACGTAAAAAAACCGGCTGCTTCAAGTTTGCCACCTGTGAAGCAAACGATTCAATCGCACTATCATATTTCCCGGATAAAATATGCTGCGTTACGGCGGTATCTTTACCCGGTTGCATGGCATCATTCATTTGCCAGGGTTTCCAAACAATTAATGGAATAGCATTTTTTTGGTAAATATGAAGCAGGTAAGCGCTATCTAATTTATTAATTTCTCCTGCGCCCCAGGGTATTTGGCAAGATATAATTGCTATATTGTTTTGTTTATTTTCAAGATCTGAATTATTTATATTTTTATTTTGAAATAAGCCCCTGTAAAAAATTTGTAAGCTTGGTAATGGTTTGGGTAAAAAGTCAGGCAATTGCTGTTGTTTCCAATATGCCAATACAAATAAAATGATAAGTAAAAATGAAAGACTTAATGAATATCTTCTCAAAACGCCGGCCGTTGTTGTAATAAGCCAAGTTTTTTCTCTTAGCTTTCTTGCAACTTTTTTTATTTTACTTGTTTTACTGATATAGCCGGATAATGACAGATTGAACAGCATAAATAAAATTTGCATACCGGCTAATACAACCATAAAAATAGTATATGGATTAAAATCATTCAAAAGCCCATAAATTATAGCAGCCAGCGATATTACTGCTATTAATATATTAGGAATATTTAAAACGAACGGCAGTCGTTCATTATCATTTTTTGGAGTAGGAATGTAAGGAACTTCTTTACGAAGAATGGTATAAATAAAACCTACGGTATGTATCCACCAGGCGCCAATTTGAAGAATACCGCCTACTAAATGAAAGCCTCTTTCTTTTTCTTCGGCAACCCATTTTTGTACGTAATGCCTGATGAGTGTGCCCATGGCAAATAATGGAAATGCAGCGAGGAAAAAATTAAACACATCCATTTGCAAAGGAATATAGCCAGTAAATAAAGAGACAACCGGTATTAAAAAATTAATAAAAAAAATGATGCCGCTTAAATAATGAAAAGGCAACGTGAAGTAATGTAATTTTTGCCGCCAGGTAAATTTGGTAAATAGTCTCGGATAAGTGGCAACTAAAAGTTCCCAGGTTCCCCGGCTCCATTTTAATTGTTGTTTATAGTAAGAAGACATGGTAGCGGGCACTAATCCGCGAGTTAAGATTGCAGGAACATAAACAGATTTCCAACCTGCAGCATGTAGTTTCATGGCAGTATGCATATCTTCTGCTAAGCCACTTGCATGGCCGCCTATTGAATTTAATGCCTTTCTTCGGAAGGTACAATTAGCGCCTATGGCCTGTACTGTGCCATATTTATGCATACTCATCATCATAGGTCCATAAAACTGGTAGGTTTGTTGGGCAGCACCCTTTGCAATGAGTGTTTGTGTTTGATTATAATAAGCCTGAACTATTTGTACAAAACCGATTGAGTCATCATCAAAATAGGGTACCACTTCATCTAAAAATTCGGGCGCAGGAATATGATCCGGGTCAAGCACCACGCAAAGCTCGCCGGTTGCAAATTGCAATGCATTGTTGATGTTGCCTGCTTTGGCATCTTTTTTATTGGTTCTGATAACATGATGAATATTTAATTGTTCGCATAATTTTTTTACATCCGGGTCATTGGCTTCGTCGCAGCACCATGTGACGTGTGGATAGGTAATAGTTTTTATAGCCGTGAGTGTTTCTTTAAGCATTTCAAATGGTTCACCGGCGCAGTAAGTGGTTAAAATATCAACCGAATATTTTTTATTTTCAACAGGTTTTTTATCGGATGATATTGAAAAATAATGATACCATTCGTGCAGGTATTTGCTGCAATAATACAGCATGGTAGTGATGAGCAGTATATATAATGGGTAATAGCTAATCGCTTTTTTTTGAAAAATGGTGTAAAGAAAAAACACCATAGATATAATGCCTGCGATAATCATCAGGCGAAGTGCATTTTTTTCTTTTGCGGAAGGAGGTAGTATGGGGCTAATTCTAAAATTCATTATTCAACTACATAAATAGGAACATTAGCAGTAGCACAATATCCTTTGTGATTGGAAACTGTTACAAATACGCGGTATGGGCCTTGTTGTAATGGCGCGGTAAAATAAGTTTTTTGCAAAGTACTATCGGTAAATGAACCGGTTTCTTCCGGAGGCTTCTTTATAAAATTAAATGTTTTGCCCCAATACAACATCCAGTCTTCTTTTAAAATTTGCCATGAATATTGCAAGCTATCTGAAGCATTTGATGATTGAAGTAATACAGTAGCATAATGTTTTGAACCTGGTGAAAGCATAATATTATCATGGTCTCCCATCGAATCTATCAACATATATTTTAATTTGGGAGAAGCATGTTGAGTAAGGGTATCTTTCCAGCAATCGCATAATGCTTCTTTTATTTCAGTAGCATCTCCGTTTTCATTGAAGATGCTAAACCATGTATAGGTATATTCCTGCCTGCTTCCCCAGTAAAAAGCAAGCGATCCTAAAAAACGCGGATCTTTTAGCGGCATATATTTAGTATATAATTCATAATATTCTTGGGCTTTTTTGGTGCTGGTATTTTCTATCGGAGCATGCCACGCATTAGAAGGCGCCTCCCATCCGCCATTGGGCGCCCATTCACCAATAAGATAAGGCCCGTTCCAAAAAAACTTAATAAGATTCATCTGGTGTTTTATCGTTTTAAGACTATTATAAATATTAATGCAATAAAAATCAAGCGCCGGCATTCGCCATTTTATCATCATAATTTTTCTTTTGGCAATGTTGATAATAGAGGTAGATACCGGATGGTTGGGGTCAATATTGTGAATATGATCAAGCAATTCATTATATGTTTTATAGAATGGTGTAGGGGTTAAAGAAAAAGGAACCGTCAATTCATTTCCAATGCACCATGCCAATAATGAAGAATCGTCTTTGTATCGCATTACAATATTGCTGTATGCATGGTACAACGCTGTGGTATATTTTTTATTATTGTAAAAAGCTACCTGATCTCCGCCCGGCACATCCAATCCTATTATTACAGCAATATTATTTTTTGCGGCTTCTTTTAAAGCGGTTTCTATTTTAGAAGTATCCCAGCATATTATGGTATTGCCTCCGCATTGCGATAGTTCTTTGATGTAAGTAAAGCCCGAACCTCCTTTTACAAAAAAAGGTTTGCCATTTTTGTAAAAACTGTAATGACCATTTTTTTTTTGAATACTTACTTTTCTTACTCCACTGTATTTACTTGTATTTTTCGTGCCCTGGTTAATATAAAAAATTATTATTAATCCTATTACAAAAATGCAACAAACGATGAGTATGATGCCGGCCCAAAATCTTATTTTTTTCAGAAATGGTTTGTTTTTATACAAGGCCATATTGGATTAACAACAGGTGGTTTTAAAAATTATGATGGTTTATATTTTGGTAAAAAATACGAAAGTATATTTAGAAATGTGAAATAGCAAATAATGCCAAAATTTAATGGATAAAATTGATTTGAATATAAAAAACAAATGATTGATAGAAATATATTTAATAACGCTTATTCCTAATTTTTAGTGGCTCCTTCGTTTTTTTTATCTGCATTTGTTTCTGTTTTTTTGGCGAGTTTATAATTAAGGATGGCCCGGTTTCCTTCCATGTCTTCTGCCATAAATAATTCTTTTAAGTCGTCATCCAGATTATCATAAAGCCTCGAAGCATCACCTCCTTTAAATAATATTTTTACAATGGCTGTATTATTTTTATAACCTGATGTAAGGTTTTTTGTATTTTTTATGCTACTTAGTTTTTGTTTAAATAATTTAAGATTGGGATCCGTATAAGTAATGTCAGGTATCACGAAATATACGGTATCACCGGCTTTTGAAGGAAATAAATTTTTAAATTTTGTTTTCACATCACCCGCCGTTTTTGTATAACTGTCTGCATCGTCCAGCATTTTTTCAGTTTTAGTTTTGGGTACATGTACTGTTGTATCGGTTGTTTGAACTGAAGATGTTTTTGTTTTTGTTTTAGTTCTCTGCGCATTTGCGTTTAATAACAAAAAAATGAATATCACAATGCACGCATTCACTTGTAGTATTTTTTTCATAATATTTATTTTAAGTGGTATAATTTTTTCTATGCATTATTTTGATTGATAACTATCTGTAAGTATAAAACCTTCAGTAGTTCTATCAACAACTTTATATCTGTTGTGAATTTCTGCAGGCATGTTATTCCAAACATTCAGCAGGCTGTTTTTTGTGTCAACAGTTATTACCGCTTTTTGATCTTTCATTTTTACTATTGCATTTTTTACACCTTTTGTATCTTTTAATGTATATAAAAATGCCTGGAGATCTTCATTAGCGCTATCTTTAAAAGGCAATATAAAAGCCTTGTCAGGATGAAAAGATTTTTTTAAATCTGCCATACTTTCTTTTAAAGTTTTTTGTTGCTGTGCGTTTACGGGATCATTTATTAGCTGAAGACAAATAAAAAAAATAAACAGTACGCTGTTTCTTTTCATAAAGATTACATTTATAGAAATAATTTTTTTTATTCTAAATGGAAACAAGAGAGGAATTGCATTCCTATAGTAAGATTGCCGCAATCACAGATATGGATTTGGAATAATCAGCCATTTTATAAAACTCAACTATAAAATATTGCTGAAACAAAAATACTTACAACAAGCAAAAGACAAAAGTAATTTTTGCTTCACAAATATTATCTGAAATTTTTAAATAACAACAATTATTATGCAATTACGATAAGTTATAAATTAATAGGATTTTCATATTTAATTTTACATTTCAAATAACTCAACTCAAATGCCGCATTATCATAAGTCTGGTTCCATTCCACATAAACGTCATACACAATTCAGAAAGCCGGATGGAACTTTATATTCGGAACAATTATTTTCAACCGAAGGCTTCTCTTCCGATTCTTCGTTATTGTATCACACCCATCCGCCCACTCAAATTATTAAAACCGATAAACCCTATTCGGTACTGCCGGAAATTGCAGAAGAAAAAATGCTGAAACATCGCAGTTTTCAGGGTTTCAGCATCAAGCCGGAAAATGATTACATCAAAAGCCGTAAACCGATTTTGGTAAATAATGATTGCCATATTTCTCTTGCAGCGCCTGCAAAAAATATGGAAAAATATTTTTATAAAAATGCGGATGCGGATGAAATAATTTTTGTGCACGAAGGAAGTGGTAAATTAAAAACTCAATATGGCGAATTAAAATTTTCCTACGGCGATTATCTCGTTATTCCAAGAGGTTCTATTTATCAAATTGAATTTGATAATAAAAATAATCGTTTGTTTATTGTAGAAACATTTAGCCCTATTCGTTATCCAAAAAAATATTTGAGTAATTATGGACAATTATTGGAAAATGCTCCTTATTGCGAAAGAGATATTCGCGTACCCGAAAATTTACAAACCATTGATAAAAAAGGCGACTTTCTTATCATGACAAAAAAGAAAGGAATGATGTATGGCATTCATTATTTGCATCATCCTTTTGATGTGATTGGGTGGGATGGTTGCTGTTATCCTTTTGCTTTTTCCATTCATGATTTTGAACCGATAACGGGTCGCGTGCATCAGCCGCCGCCCGTGCATCTTACGTTTGAAGCGCATAATCTTGTGGTGTGTTCTTTTGTTCCAAGAATGTTTGATTATCATCCGTTATCAATTCCGGCGCCATACAATCACAGCAATATTGATAGTGATGAATTATTGTATTATGTTGATGGAGATTTTATGAGCCGCAAGCATGTTACGCGAGGAATGCTTACGCTGCATCCTGGCGGCATTCCGCATGGGCCGCATCCCGGCGCTGTTGATAAAAGTATTGGCATGAAAGAAACTAAAGAGCTTGCTGTAATGATAGATACGTTTCATCCGTTGCAACTTACAAAAGAAGCTTTGGAAATTGAAGATGAAAATTATGTAATGAGTTGGGCTGAATAAAAATCAGGAATTGCTTAAATTGATTTATACTTCTTTGTAATCTGTTGGGTAGTGGGCTTTTTTAATATAAAACATGCTGATCAAAAAACCGCCCTACTCGTTTAATAAGATTTGAATTTCAGTTTTTAAAATTGGAATATGTTTGATAACTATTCCCCAAATTATTTCATCAGAAACAGAATCATAGCCATGAATTATTCTATTTCTTGTATTAACTATTTTTCTTGCATTTGAGAATTGAAACGTTGCATCTTTATTTAAAATTCGATTCATGGCTTCGCCAATAATTTCAACATCACGTTCAACAGCACGTTTTGTGCGAATATCTTTTGATAAATAGTAAAATCTTTTTTTCTTTCTACAAAGAAACTTTCAATTTCATTGATAGCTTTCAAAATATCGTAAAGCCATGTTTTGATTTCAATATCCATAAATGAGTTGTCTTTGTTTGTCAACCACCTCTCGAAAATATGGATTTTTTATAGCTTTCTCTTCGAGTAAATCAACCGGCTTTTGAAATATATCTTCTAAAGAGAATTTGAAGTCGTAATAATTATCAGCATACTGAACTATATCCATTGGTTCAAAATCCACAATCAAATCAATATCGCTGTCGGAATTAAATTTTTCTGTTAATATTGAGCCGAATGAAAAGAGTTGTTTAACCTTATGCGCTGAACAAAGTTTATTGATATCACTGATATTTCTTTCAAGTATTGTCATGGAACAAATTTAATAATAAGCAAGCTAATTGAGTTGATTGATTTAAATTTTAGCGTAAATGTTTAACGGTAATCAATCGGCTTTCTAAAAATCAATTTACAAAATTCCATTGTACGCCAATTCTCAAAGCTAATCCCGGAGTTGGATAATTGGGAGCGGTAAAATTATTATTGGTAAAATCAAATTTATTAATATTGAGCGTATTTAAATTTTCAAGTTTTATAACACCCGTAAATGATTTTATTCTGAAATCAAAATAAACATCCACTTGGGGAAGATTGTTTATAATAAGCGTATCCTGTGGAACAAAATGCCCCATCACCGGAGAATAATTATTTGCTTTGTAAGGCGTATTATATTTTACATCGAGTCCTGTGCTTAAAAAAAGATTTTTATAAAAATTTCCTTCAAATGAAAGTCGCTGTCTTGTAAAAAATAATGGAACTCTTATGGGATTATTTCCTGTGGTTTGTTGCACAATAAAATCGCTGTATAAATTCAAATGGCCAACAATTTTATTTTTGGTAACCGCTTCAATTTGTGTAATGTTTACAAGCCCGTTAAACTGATCGGCCTGGTAATAATTTTTAAAATAAGTATAATTAGTTATGGAAATATTTCTTGCCATAAGCGTAAATCGCGGATTTTGTGCAGTTGCAGCAAAAACCGTTATGTTTTCTTTTTTTGCGAGAGTATAACGGTCGAGGCTAAACGAAGAATTAGCATTGAAAATATAAGAAGGCGAGCGGCTCAGATTTTGAAAAGATACCTGAACGTTACCCAATTTTTGATTAAGAAAACGCGTAAGCGATATATAAGCATTGTAATCTGCCGCATTAAACCCTGTTGCATAAAAATCTCCTTTCAATAAAGCATCCCATTTTTTATTTTTTGTTTTATTGCGATATTCGCCATGCAAAACAACATTATAAAAATTTTTTTTATTAAAATAATACAGCAAGTGGTAAGCAGGCAAAATAATTATTTGCGGAAAAGTTTTTGATTGTAAGAATTCTCCCGAAAAATTTTCGAGCCGGATGCCTGCTTCAATAAATTGCGCGGGATTTTTTGTTTCAGGAAATTGTTTTATTGCAAAATCGTTCGATACAAATTTCCATTTATCCTGCAATGCAAAGTTTAAAACAGAATTATTAATTTGTAAAGTAGTGTCGTACCAGTTTTTAAAAATGGTTGAATCCAGCACTGCAAAAGGCTTTTGGGTATAGGTGTCGTACCCCGAAACATTATCCTGGAATTTATATCCATACGAGCTAAAATTTATGGTATGCTGAAAACGGAATTTGGGATAAAATAAATATTCTGTGGTGCTATCATTAATTATTAAAGAATCTTTAATTCCAAAATCATAGCTCTGCCTGAAGAACGCAGTAAAAGTGTTATAAAAATTTCCGGTATTTACTTTGGTTGAAAAAACATTGAAAGTTTGTTGTACATCTCCGCCAAGATTTACAGGAACTGCAAAAAGCTTTTTCCTGGCCAAAAGAAAAGAATCGTTTTGTATGCCGCCGTTTTCAGAAACATTTGTTTTATTTCCCATCAAAACCAAATACGCTGCATATCTTTTTCTTTTTCCCTGGTAATTGCTGAAGAATCTGTAATTATTGATATTGGAATTTTGTGTTTGAAAAACTCCCGGCGATGCGATCAACTCATAATCAATTCCTGCATTCCAGTTGGGCTTTATGTTTTGCGTATGAAGAATTTTTATTACCTGTTCTTTTCCTGAACCAAGTATATAAGTCATTTGAGTAAAAGGTCGGGTTGTTTTAAAAAAACGGGTATCTTCTAACGAATATTTGTACAAATCAAAAGCATGAAAACCCGCGTCCCATCCATCTTCTAAGGTAGGAGAAAATAAAACGGGGAAAGCAGCAGTGCCATTGTTGCCCAGCGTTACATAATTGGCCGGAACAGAATAAAATTTATTAAAATCACCAAGGGAAGAATCGAGATAATCATTTTTTAAAGAATCGGGATAACGAAAAGAAATGGTAATAGAATCTTCTAAATCATTCCTGTGTTGAAAAGAAAGTGTATCACTATTTTTCGTTTGTGCGTTACCGTTAGTAGCCCTACCCGTACTTCTCTGCAAGGAGCCACCCGGCAATCGTCTTAATACACCCGGCAATTGCGCATCGGATATTTGAAAACATAATAGCGCAATACAAAAGAAAAAAATTGCCTTAATGATATTATGTTTCAATTTTTCTTTAATACTCATACTTATCAATTATAACCGGGCAATTAATTCTTTAAAGATTAATGTTAATTTAGGTTCTGCATTTTTTGCAGCCATCAATACCTCTTCATGTGTTATAATATTTTCTTCTTCGCGAATACCCACATCCGTAATTACGCTCATTGCAAACACCGGCAAGCCAAGATGCACTGCAGCAATTACTTCCTGTACAGTGCTCATCCCCACTGCATCTCCGCCCAGTAGCCGTATCATTTTATATTCTGACCGGGTTTCAAAAGAAGGGCCCGTAACTCCAAAATAAACACCTTCTTTCAACTCAATATTATTTTCTTTTGCAATTGTTTTTGCTTTTGCAATTAAATATTTTTTGTATGGCTCGCTCATATCTGGAAATCTCGGGCCGAAAGTTTCTTCATTTTTTCCCAGCAAAGGATTTAATGCAAACATGCTGATATGATCTTTGATGATCATAAGGTCGCCTACATGAAACGTGGTATTGGTGCCGCCAGCAGCATTACTGATCAATAAAGTTTTTATTCCTAAAAATTTTAAAACTCTTATTGGAAAAACAACTTCCTGCGTAGTATAACCTTCATAATAATGAAAGCGGCCTGCCATAGCAACTATTTTTTTTCCTGATAATTCTCCAAAAATAAGTTTACCCTGATGGCCTTCAACAGTACTCACGGGAAAATGTGGTATGTTATTATAATCAATTTCAAATGTTACATTCATTTCGTTAATGAAACTGCCCAAACCACTTCCCAAAACTACGCCCACAGTAGGTTTCATTTCATAATGCGAAGTAATAAAATTTACAGCGGCAACAATATTTTTGAGCATATTATTTTAAATGCTTCAAAGATAAGTGAATGATTGAATGGTTAAATAAGTGAATTGTTAATGGGATGATAAGGTGGGTTTGTTATGGATGGATTGGTTGATTGGTTGATTCATAAAAAATTACCTACACCTAATCAGTAAAATAATCTTTTTTGCCACCTTCTTTTTCAATTTTATTTTTTCTTGCTTTGCGCAAAAGAAAGATGCAGATAATTACCAACACTACAAACACCAAACTGATAGCTGTAAAAAACATGGTATAATTTTTAAATGATTGTAATTTTTTTAAAAGATTATAATTAAGAAGTCTCAAACTTTATACCAATACCAAATAAAATATAATTCTTATTTAAAACCGTTTCTCAATTAGATTATCTTCGCAACAAAAATTTTTTTTTATGAATCTACATGAATACCAGGCAAAAGAATTATTGAAAAAATATAATGTGCCCGTGCAGGAAGGAATTGCATGCAGCACCATCGCAGAAGCAGAAGAAGCCTATCGCTACATCAGCAGTGAGTACGGAAGCAAGTTCGCGGTGATAAAGGCGCAGATACATGCCGGCGGCCGTGGAAAGGGAACAATAAAAGGAACCAATCAACACGGCGTTGCTGTTGCAAAAAGTTTGGATGATGTAAAAAAAATTGCCGGTAATATTCTTGGGGGAACATTAGTGACGGTACAAACTGGTGAAGCAGGTAAGCAGGTAAATAAAATTTTAGTAGCGCAGGATGTATATTATGATGGCCCGGAAAAAGTAAAAGAAATTTATTTATCCATTTTATTGGACAGAAGTAAAGGTAAAAATGTAATCATGTACAGCACCGAAGGCGGAATGAATATTGAAGACGTGGCGCATAATACTCCTGAAAAAATTTTTAAGGAATGGGTGCATCCTGGTGCCGCCCTGCCTGCATTTCAGGCGAGGAAGATAGGTTTTAATCTTAGCTTAAAAGGAGATGCTTTTAAAAATTGTGTAAAGTTTGTAACCAATTTATACAATGCTTATGTCGGGCTTGACTGCAGCATGCTCGAGATAAATCCTTTGTTTAAAACAAGCGATAATAAAATAATTGCCGTGGATTGTAAAATGAATATTGATGATAATGCGCTCATGCGACATCCAGATATTAATGCATTGCACGATATTGCTGAAGAAGACCCGACAGAAGTGGAAGCTGCAAAATTCAATCTTAATTTTGTAAAGCTCGATGGAAATGTTGGGTGCATGGTTAACGGTGCAGGCCTTGCCATGGCAACCATGGATATGATAAAACTCAGTGGCGGCGAGCCTGCTAATTTTTTAGATGTTGGTGGCACTGCAAATGCGCAAACCGTTGAAGCGGGATTCAGAATTATTTTAAAAGACCCGAAAGTAAAAGCAATTCTTATTAATATTTTTGGCGGCATTGTTCGCTGCGATAGGGTAGCACAGGGAGTTATAGACGCTTATGAATCTATTGGCAATATTGAAATACCTATCATTGTTCGCTTGCAGGGAACCAATGCAGAAGTTGCCAAAGAGTTAATTGATAAAAGCGGTCTTAAAGTTCAATCTGCAATATTACTGAGTGAAGCTGCCGAGTTGGTGAATAAAGCAGTTGCATAATTATGATTGAAAATTTTACAACCTTAAACATTCAGATAAACGGTAATTCAACAACTTCAAATAAAAAAATTGTAGTGAAAGAAATTCGATGGGGAATCATTGGTTGCGGCGCTGTTACAGAAATGAAAAGCGGCCCGGCTTTTAATAAAGTAAAAAATTCTTCACTGATTGCTGTAATGCGGCGCGATGCAGAAAAAGCAAAAGATTATGCAAGCCGTCATCACGTTAGTAAATGGTATGATGATGCTTCAAAACTTATTAACGACCCGGATGTAAATGCCATTTATATTGCTACACCACCTTCATCGCACGAAGCGTATGCACTTGCTGCAATGCAGGCTGGTAAGCCCGTGTATGTTGAAAAACCAATGACGACAAATTTTGCATCTGCAAAAAGAATGATGCTTGCAACAAAAGAAACTAATGTAAAATTATCCATTGCACATTACCGCCGTGCACAGCCTTATTTTAAAAAAATAAAAAAATTAATTGACGATAAAATTATTGGCGAAATAAGATTTGTAAATCTTTCTTTTTATAAAAAATTATTATCAGATGATGAATTGAGTTTATCCGGGAATAAATGGAGAGTTGATCCCGGCATTTCAGGAGGGGGCCTTTTTCATGATCTTGCGCCGCATCAACTCGATCTTATGTATTATTTTTTTGGAGCAATAAATTATACAAATGGAATTTCTATAAATCAATCACGCACATATAATGCAGATGATATAGTAGCCGGAAATATTTTATTTAAAAATGGAATTCTATTTAATGGTCTTTGGTGTTTTAATGTTGATAAAGAAAATGAAAAAGATATCTGTGAAATTGTTGGCTCTAATGGTAGTATAAGTTTTAGTTTTTTTGATGAACAAAAAATAAAAATAAATATAGATGGCAAAGAAGAAACAATTTCGTTTACTCCTCCTCATCATGTACAGCAGCCTTTAATTGAAAAAGTAGTTGAATACTTTTTGGACGAAGGGCCAAACCCAAGCAGCGCCGAAGATGGCGCCGAAGTAATGAGGTTGCTGGATTCATTTACGCAATTCTAATTTGAAAAAGTAAAAGTTTTCAGAAATCTATAATAGTTAGCATCAAATTTGCTTGTACAAAAATTATGATGAAAAAATTTTTTATTTTTTGTACAACTTTCTTTATAATGAATTTTGTTTTTGCGCAAAAAAAAATTTCTTCTGTTTATCAAAATAAAAACGACACCACCTTTGAGCAAAATCAATCTGTTTATACAACACATCTTATTACCGACGGATTGGTAATTACTGGAACAGTAGGCGCTACCTTGCTTGGCTATGAACTTATAAAAAATAAAAGTGACCTAACGCCTGAAGAGCTTGCCGCCAAAACAAAAGATAAAGTTCCTTTCTTCGACCGATGGGTTGCAGGAAATTATTCTACACAAGCCAATAAAGACAGTTACATTTTATTCGATGCTTCTTATGCATTTCCTGTTGCTATGATATTTATTAATAAAAATACGAGAGCAAAAGCGGGACAATTGATTGTTTTGTATGTTGAGACGATTGGCATCACAGGGGCAATGTACACGCTCACAGCAGGGCTTGTATATCGCAGCAGGCCTTTTGTGTATGGTGATAAAGCGCCACTGGATAAACGACTGGATAAAGGTGGGCAACGATCTTTTTACGGCGGCCATGTAGCCACTACGGCTGCGGCAACTTTTCTTACAGCAAAACTTTTTGCAGAGTTTAATCCTCATTCAAAACTTCGCCCGTACTTATGGGCGGCATCGGGTGTGTTAACTGCTTCCATGGCTTACATACGCATGAGAGCGGGCTATCATTTTTTAAGTGATTGTGTTTTATCAGGAATGATAGGAACTGCAACAGCGCTCGTAATTCCTGCGCTTCATAAAAATAAAAATTTTCAAAATGTAAGCATCTCGCCTGATTTGATAAATGGAAATACTGCAATCAGGTTAACGTATCATTTTAAATAAAAAAAAAGAATATAACGGTAACGCATATACGAAAAATGAAAAATATTTAACTTTCGCAAGTGAAACAATTTCCATCAACTTTATATTAATTAGTTGTAATTTCCATTCTGATTTACTGCCAATTTTTTTCCCATAATTCACATCGGCATCGTTAAATTTTTTTATTGAGCTTGCTTAAATATTTTATCATCAAAACTAATAATGCAAATTTGGAAAAGAAAAGATTAATAACATTTAAAACAGAATATATAATGCTTTAGTAATTCTG
>JAICZH010000024.1 GCA_025933775.1 Chitinophagaceae bacterium | reverse complement strand
GGTAATACTACCATTGCAGAAACTTCAATCAATTATAAAAAAATTTTTCAAAGAAATTTTTCTGAATGGCAATCTTATTCAGGATTTGATAAACATTCAGCAACTTTAATAACTTCCGATGTTTTGTTGCTATACAATTCATCTTCATTAAACAAAACTGTAAATTTAAAAGACAAGTATGTGGATGTAAAAAACACTTCTTATTCGGGAAAAATAATTCTTCCGCCTTTTTCATCTTTATTATTGTTGAAAAAAAATTCTCAAAAAAAGTAAAAATTATTTTTTACGATACAATCAGTTCTTTGCACTCTTTCAACAGCTTTTCTTTATTAATAGCAGCCGTGCCCACTTCTTCGCAAACGATGCCGCCGGCTATGTTTGCCACTTCTGCTGCGAGCTGAATGTTTTTTGTTGATGCAAAAATTAAAGATGCAATGGCAATCACTGTATCGCCTGCCCCGCTTACATCTGCAATGTTTCTGCGATGTGATGGAATAATATTTTTATTATTATTTTCCTGGTAAAAAATTCCTTTATCGGATAAAGTTATCATCGAGATGGAATGATGAAGTTGCTCTTTTAATTTAGTGTGCATTTCAGAAAGAAGTGAAGGAGAAATTTCTTCAGGAATTAAATTGAGGCTCGTAAATACTTCGTGCAAATTGGGCTTGAACAAAGTTGCGTTTTTATAAGAAAAAAAATTTTTTCGTTTAGGGTCAACCGTTATACAAATATTTTTTTCATTACAAAGTTTAATTACATGTTCAATAATATTTTTTGTAAGAATTCCTTTGTTATAATCTTCAAGAATTACAACATTTGGATTTTCGGTAAGAATATATTTTTCAATTTGGTCTTTCAATTTTGTTTCATCGCTATCATCAATATCATCAGTATGCTCGGCATCGAGCCGCATCATTTGCTGATTACGGCTTATAATGCGAATCTTATTGGTAGTAATTCTTTTTTTACTTTCTAAAATAAAACGCGTATCAATATTTTTTTCCTGCAACAATTGTTTTAGCTGAATGCCATCTTCATCATCACCTAAAATAGTAAGCATTGCAACGGATGAATTCAACGCCTGAACATTTAATGCAACATTTCCTGCACCGCCAATTCGCTTTTCTCTTTTATCAACTGCAACAACCGGCACGGGCGCTTCAGGAGATATTCGTTCTACATTTCCCCACCAATACGTGTCGAGCATAATGTCGCCAATTACGGCAACTTTCATTTTAGAAATATCTTTGAACAAACTATCGAAGTCAACACGCATCATTCAATATTTGAATTATTTTTCTTGGGAGAAACTGCGTAATAAATAGGAATGCCAAGCAAAGCGATTATTAAACCAGGCCATGTAAAATTTGGTTTATAAATAATTAATAAAACACAAAAAGCAATTCCCATTAAAATATATAACACAGGCAAAACCGGGTAACCAAAGGCTTTGTAAGGCCTTTCGATATCTGGCCTTTTTTTTCTTAAAATAAAAATTCCAATAATGGTAAGCACATAAAAAATTACTACCACAAATGAAATCATATCAAGTAAGTCGCCATACCTTCCACTAAGGCATAATAATGATGCCACTACAAACTGTGCCCATAAAGCCCATTCAGGAACTGCATGTTTATTTAATGTGCCAGCCCTTTTAAAAAATAATCCATCATTACTCATGCTGTAATACACTCTTGCGCCCGCAAGAATTAATCCGTTGTTGCATCCAAATGTTGAGATCATTATCATAATTGCAATTACATACGTTCCGATATGCCCGAACATTGAATTGGCCGCAGCCACAGCTACCCTGTCTTGCGGAGCAAAAGCAATATCGTGCAATGAAAGAACAGCAACATACATAAGATTAGCGCCCACATAAATTATGGTAACGATCAATGTTCCGAGAAAAAGACTTAAGCCAATATTTCTTTTTGGATTTTTAATTTCACCCGCAATAAAAGTTACATTGTTCCATGCATCGCTGCTAAAAATAGAACCTACCATGCTTGCAGCAATTGCTCCGAAAACGGCGGCTCCAATCACACTTTCCAAGCCTCCCGATGCATTAAATTTTTTCATATCGAAAGCATCTTGCCAATTGGCGTTCCAAATTTCTGGTTTAAAAAAAATTAAGCCTGCAATCACTAATCCTAATAGAGAAATTATTTTGGTTGATGTAAAAATATTTTGAATCCATTTGCCGCCTTTTACTCCTTTGGTATTCGTCCAGGTAAGAAAAGCGATTAATATAATGGCAACAATTTGCGCAACGCTGATAGTAAAAAAAGTTGGAATACCCTGATCATTTATTCCTGTATTTATTTTTAATAAAAAATTTGTTTCGCTCCATGAAGGAATTAAATACGCTGCAAATTTTGAAAAGGCAACGCCAACAGCAGCGATAGTTCCCGTTTGAATTACTGCAAAAAAACTCCAGCCATAAACAAAGCCTGTGAGTGGATTGTAGGCTTCTTTCAAATAAACGTATTGGCCGCCGGCACGTGGAAACATGCCGCTTAATTCACCATAACTCAATGCAGCCGTAAGCGTCATAAAGCCGGTAAGAAGCCACACAACTATGAGCCAGCCTGCACTTCCCACGTGGCGTGTAATATCGGCGCTTACAATAAAAATTCCTGAGCCGATCATTGAGCCGGCAACGATCATAGTAGCATCAAAGAGGCGAAGGCTCGGTTTAAAAGTTGTTGCATGTTCACTCATAAAAAAAATCCCGTTTTTTATAAACGGGATTGAAGATAAATATTTATTTCAGATTCTTTTAAAATCACTTTTTATTTTCGGCGGTGTATTCATTATTAAGGCCGGCAATTACATCAGGAGTAATATTTAATGTAGAATCTTTATAAAACATAAAGCCCGGCTCGTAAGAAAAGATGTAAGCATACTTTCCATCTTTATTATATTGTTTTAAAAAGTTTTGAATACGGTTTAAAATATCTTCTTTCATTTTAGAATTATAATTATACAATTCATTATCTATTTCCTGTTTTTTTTGCTGAAGGTCTTGCTGCATTTTATTAATTTCCTGCACAGCAGATTGTTGTTCCTGCTGGCTCATCGTAGATCCATTTTGTTGTAATTGCATGGCGCGGTTTTGATATTTTTTTTGAATGTTGCCTATTTCATCATTAGCAGCCGATTGTTTGCGCTCAAAATCTGCTTTTACTTTTTTATAATAGGTATAATTATTTTGCAATGAATCTAAATCAATATAAGCTACTTTAAAATTATTTGGTACAGAAGCATTGGAATTATTTTCTATTGCATGTGTATTTTCTTTTTTATCGGAATGAAAATGGAGATAATATAAATAACCAACCAGGCAAATGAGAACAACATTAATAAATAGTAAAGCATTCTTCATGTAAATAATTTAATCGGGCAAGATAGAAAAAATGAAAGTTTTACGCTGATGTATGTAATTGATTTATGAAACACTTAACAGGAAAGCATTTCGATTCTTTTATTAAAAAGAGTTTCCTGCAAATGTTTGCAGGTAAATAAAAAAGTAGTAAGCCATCAGGTTTATCATAAAAATGACAAACTAATGCGAAAGCTAAACAAACTTTTAGTTGAAAAAACTGATAAGGATGCAGATTACATAAAATTATGAGCGCGGGCAAGTTCATTAATATCAATAATATTTTTGCAATTAAGTTTTTCCAGGATTCTTGATTTATGGGTGCCTACCGTTGAGGTATGAAGATGTAAAGTTGCCCCTATTTGAGAAACCGTTTCCCCTTTCATAAGATGCCTTGTTATTTCAAGCTCTCTGGGCGATAATAAATCGAAAGGGTTTTGAGCAAATTGTTTTTTACCCAATGCATTTTCAGTTAATGTGTGAATGAGAGAAGGACTCAGGTATCTTTTATTATCCATAACATTGGTAATAGCTTGCATTATTTCATCGGCGGCAGCATCTTTATTTAAATAACCTAAAGCGCCAATGTTCAAATATCTTTTTGCAAATATTTCTTCCGGGTTCATGCTCAGCATTAGTATTTTGGAGGCAGGCTTAATGGCAAGAATATTGCTTACAAGAGTAAAAGAATCCGTGGAAGGCATATTTATATCGAGGATGATGATGGCATAATCATTTTGTTTAATTTTTTCAAAAGTGGAATCGCCATCATTGGCTTCATCAATATTTGAATGAGGAATTATATTTTGAATATAAGCTTTTAATCCATCTCTTACTATGGCATGGTCATCAGCAAGCAATATTTGAGGCATTTTAAAATGAGGGTTAAGTTAAGACAGAGGCGTAGTTCTTTTATTGAAAAATCTAAGTTACGGCTATAATTGCAAATTAATGACGGTTACTACAAAATATTAAATGAATTATAATTGAATAATTAAAAAATTCAGGCGTAAATACTCTTATAAAAAAATATAATCAAAAATTCAAATGCAGATATTTGGATATTAAATTGTAAACTATTATGTTTGTACCCGTATTTAATCAAATCTATATTAATCAAATCCAAATCTTTTTCCGGTGCTTCAATTACTATGGATTACCACAGGCAGATTTAAATACAGCCTCCAATTCTATAGATTACCGTCTTTTTTTTAAATATTTTCGTACTCCAATTTCTATAGATATACTACCTGATTTTTTAAAAAATTTATTGGTTTACCTGGTGTTTTTTCACCTATAAATTTAGCTTATGCTCCGAACTCTGAACTTTCTTTTTATTGCAGCGCTTACTATGCTTTTATGTACCTCATGTACAAGCACCCAAAAAACGGTTTATTTTTACAACGTTCAGGATACAACCTTTGTACAAAGAGGTGGCGAAACGCCAACTCCAATACAGCCAAATGATATATTGGGCATTTCTATTAGCAGCCTGAATGCTGATGCTTCAGCCATATTTAATCCACCAAATTCTAATAATGTAAGGGCTACTACAGTTACCGGAAATAATACTGAACCTGGCGGTTACCTGGTTAGTTCAGATGGTACTATTCAATTACCCGTATTGGGAAACATCAAAGCTGCAGGACTTACAAAAAAAGAATTAAAAGATAATATTACCAATATGATATTATCTAAAAAACTTCTTATAGATCCTTTAGTAGAAATTCGTTTTTTAAATTACGAAGTTACCGTAATTGGTGAAGTAGCACATCCTACTGTAATAACGGTTCCCAGTGAAAAAATATCACTTTTAAAAGCTATAGGGCTTGCCGGAGATCTTACCATTTATGGAAAAAGAGATAATATATTATTAATAAGAGAAGAAAATGGAAAAAAGAAAACAAGGCATATTAATTTGAATTCAAGTAATTTTTTTAATTCGCCTTATTACTATTTACAACCAAACGACGTTGTATATGTATCACCCAACAAAGCAAAAATAGCTACAGCCGGAAGAACAACTCAATTACTCCCGGTAATTTTGAGTAGTTTATCAATTGTAGTAATTGTATTGGACAGGGTTATCAGATAATTTTTAAAATTTATGGAAACAAACAAACATAAACATACAGAAGAAGTTGAGGATAATTTAATTCAACAGGTGGTTTCTAAGTATGTTCCATACTGGCCCATGTTTTTAGGTGCGCTTATTATAGCTTTAGGAATCGCCTTTCTTTATCTGCGTTATACAATTCCTGTATATGAAGCAACTGCTTCTATATTAATAAAAGACGAAAAGAAGGGAAATGAAGATTCCAAATTAGTAGAATCTTTAGATCAAATATCTTCCAAAAAAATTGTAGAAAATGAGATTGAGATCATACAATCACGCACATTAATGGCCAATGTTGTAAAAGCGCTTGGTTTATATGCACCTGTTTATGAGAAAGGCTCGGTACACACCGTTTCAGCTTATATAAAATCTCCTATAAAAATTCAATCGCCCAATCCCGACTCAATAGGGGGAGCCGATAATATTTATTTCACTTATGATAAAAATAAACAAACGGTAGTATTAAACAATACGTATAAATATCCGCTCAATAAAGTTGTAAACACCCCTTATGGTCCTTTGGAATTTATACCTAATAAATATTACAATCCTTCCGGTACCTCTGATCATCCTTTATTCTTTTCTCTTTCCAATCCTAAAATTGTGGCGCAAGGTCTTTTGTCAAATTTAAAAGCAGATCCTTCTGGTAAATTATCTTCTGTAATTGATTTAAGCTATAGAGATGAAATTCCACAACGTGCCGAAAATATATTGAACCAGTTAATGCATGCATACGACCAGGCAGAGATTGATAAAAAAGATGAACTGGCACATAACACTTTAATATTTGTAGAAGAAAGATTAGCTTCAGTGGGGCACGATTTAGATTCAATAGAAAAAAAAGTACAACAATATAAATCAGATAAAGGCGCCGTTGATTTGGGAGTACAAGCCCAGCTTTATCAGCAAAATGTAAGCGGTAATAATCAACAATTGGGTGCAATAGATGGCCAGCTTTCCGTTTTAAACCAGGTACAAAAATCGGTAACAGATAAAGACAATAATTCGGCTATAGTTCCTTCTACAGTGGGTATTAATGATCCGATGCTTTCGCAGCTTCTTGATAAATTTTATACTGCACAACTCGAATACGGAAAATTAAAGCAAACTGTTGGAGAAAATAACCCCAATTTAGTAGTTATAAGAGACCAGATAAATAAAATGAAGCCCGATATTTTGCAAAATATAGAAAGCCAGAAACAAAACTTAACTTCCCAAAAGCAAACTTTATCTTCAACCAATGGAAGCTATAATTACATACTGCAATCCGTTCCGCAAAAAGAACGTCAGCTACTGGATATAAGCAGAGAGCAGGAAACAAAAAGAGGTATTTATGCTTTTTTACTTCAAAAGAAAGAAGAAAGCGAGCTTGCCTCCGCTGCAACAGTTTCCGACCACCAGGTAGTTGATCCTGCGCAGGCAGGCAGCGACCCGGTTAGCCCTAAGAGAATGATTATTTATCTTGTATCAATAGTAGCCTGTTTGGGATTGTGTTTTGCAATTATTACAGTAAAAGAATCATTAACAGGCAAAGTACTTTACAGGCATGAAATAGAATCCAGAACTTCTATTCCTATCATTGGAGAAGTGGCCTTTGATAAATCCCAAACACCATTGGTTATTGAGGCAGGCAAAAGAAGTTTTATTGCCGAAGAATTTAGAAAGTTAAGAATTTCTTTATCCTTTTTAGGAATCAATGAAAATCATAAAAAAATTCTGGTTACCTCAAGTATATCCGGCGAAGGAAAAAGTTTTATAGCGGCAAATCTTGCAGTAAGTCTTTCTCTCACAGGAAAAAAAGTAGTGATTGTAGATTTAGACCTGAATAATCCTTCTATTGGTAAAATCTTAAATGTTACAGAAGAAGATGGTATTACTGAATTTTTAACCGGCCAAAAAGAGCCTGAAGAAATAATAAAAAGAGTAAAAGCGCATGAGAATTTATTTTTTATTTCTGCCGGAAATGTGCCCCAAAATCCAACTGAGCTTTTGGCTAATGGAAAAGTAAAAGACATAATTGATTATTTAGATAATATCTTTGATGTGGTAATAATTGATACGTCGCCTATTGTTTTGGTAACAGACGGATATTTGCTAACCGGTTTATGCAATGCCACCTTATACGTAATAAGGCATAAGTATACTCCCAAAATGCTTATCAAAAGAATTGACGAGAGCAATCAGATAAATCCGATTAATAACCCTGCTATAATTTTTAACGGCGTTAAAGTAAGAGGATTTTTCAAAAACAATTACGGGTATGGCTACGATTACGTTTATGGAGCTAAACCGAAATACAATAAGAATAAAAAATTAATTTTAAAATAATTTAATTCCAAATTATATGAAAAATTACTTAACTCATACATAATGTAAAGTATGTAACTGAGTTTGGCGAAGCCCTGTCCTTTTGAATAAACCCGCGTCAATCCTACGAATTACTGCAATTTTTAAATTTTAAAAAAAAGAAATATGCAGAAGAATTGGTATGTAGTTTATACAAAACCGCACCACGAAAAAAAAGTTTCACTTTTATTATCAAAAAAAAGAATTGAAAACTTTTGCCCGCTCAATAATATAAAAACAAAATCATTGCGGCGCAATAAATTATTACAGGAGCCGCTTTTCAAATCGTATGTTTTTGTAAACATATCCGTCCCTGATATCAACGCCATCAGGCAAACCGATGGTGTAATAAGCCTGCTGTATTGGATGGGCAAACCGGCAATAATTAAAGATGATGAAATAGAAACCATTAAAGAATTTACAAACGATCATCAAAATATAGAATTGGAAAGAACCCAGGTAAATACCAGCGAAATGGTGAAAATTATTGCGGGGCCTTCTTACTCAATTGAAGGAAAAATATTGGCTTTGAAAAACAAAAATGTAAAAGTGAATCTTCCTTCGCTGGGCTATACGCTCGTTGCAAAGATAGAAGATGAAAGTATTTTTGGAAGAGATGCATCAATATTACAAAACAACTCTTTTTCCCATTCATAAAAAATTACTTTATAAAAAAAAGTCTATTCAATAAGCATTCATTTTTTTGAAAGAAAAAATTTTAAAACCGAATGAATGTTTTTTGATTTAATAAAACGCTCAATAATTACCATGCATCTTTTTATAGGGTTAAAATTTTTTTTTAAAATAGTGCACTTATCAAGTAAACCTTTTTGAGAATATTTCTCTAATACTCTGAAGCCCCCATTTAAATAATGAAAGAAAAAATACTGCTACCATTTACATTTTTAAATAATATATTAAACAAAGGCCACCAGCGAAGCGTTAAAGCTAAAAAAAATATTATCGCTTCTTTTTTTTTAAAAGGCATTGGCATATCTATCAGCTTAATATTAGTTCCCTTAACCATTAATTATATTAATCCATCGCGGTATGGCATCTGGCTTACTTTAAGTTCCATAGTTGCATGGTTTAGTTTTTTTGATATAGGTTTATCGCAAGGATTACGAAATAAATTTGCGGAAGCAAAAGCAAAGGGCGATGATTCGTTGGCGCAAATATATGTAAGCACTACTTATGCTATACTTGCTATAATTTTCGGTTTAGTTTGGCTTATCTTTTTACTTATAAATCATTTTTTAGACTGGGCGCATATACTCAATGTGTCCGAAAATATGAGAGCAGAAGTTTCTACTTTAGCAATCATTGTATTTACCTACTTCTGCCTGCAATTTGTTTTAAGAATAATTACCACGCTTATTTTAGCCAATCAACAGCCCGCCAAATCATCGTTGATAGATGTGCTGGCGCAAATTTGCTGTTTACTTTTTATTATCATTCTTGTAAAAACTACAGAAGGTTCTCTCATAAAATTAGGGATTGCTTTATGCATTTCACCGTTGTTGGTTTTAACGGGGGCCAGCCTTTTTTTTTATAATACCGTTTTTAAAAAATACAGGCCCAGTTTTTCAAAAATTAAATTCTCTTACGCCAAAGGGTTATTTAACCTGGGTGTAATTTTTTTTATTATTCAGGTTGCCGGTATCATACAATACCAAACGGCCAATATCATCATTGCACAAAATTTTGGCACCTCCGATGTAACTTCTTACAATATTGTTTTTAAATATTTTGGCGTTTTAAATATGCTATATGTAATATTTCTTACGCCGTTTTGGTCAGCTTCCACCGAAGCTTATTTAAAAAATGATATTCGATGGATTAAAAACGGAATAAAAAAATACAACCAGTTAAATATCCTTTTATTGCTGATTGGTATAGTGATGTTGATATTCTCTGAAAAAATTTATGCGCTGTGGCTCGGTAAGGGAAAAGTAACTATAGGATATTCTTTATCACTTTGGGGATTTTTATATTTCAGCCTTACCATTTTTGCCGGCAAATATGTATATTTTTTAAATGGAATTAATGCGCTGCGCATCCAGTTTTTTGCCAGCATACTCAGCCCTTTTATATACATTGGCGTAGCAATTCTCTTAATAAAATATTATCAACTGGGCGTTTATTCTCTTTTTACTGCTTCTATTATAGCCAATTTTAATGGTTATATTTTATCTCCCTTGCAATATCACATGGTTATTAATAAAAATAAAAAAGGAATTTGGGTAAAATAAATATTGAGCCGGCGTTTTATGAAAATATTATTTGATCATCAAATGTTTTCCATTCAAAAATATGGAGGAATTAGCCGGTATTTTTGTGAGATAATAAAACATCTTCCGCCAGAGGTTTCATTTAAATTATCTGTTTTATTTTCACAAAATCATCATTTGAAAGAAAATTATGAGGTATTTAAAAAAATAAATTTGTTGCCTGAAAAAAATTTTAAAGGAAAATATTTTATACAAAAAAAAATTAACTGGCTTAACGGGGCTTATTCACAGTATTGTATAAAAAAAAATCATTTCGATTTATTTCATCCTACTTTTTATGATAATTATTTTTTAAAAATTTTAAAGAAACCGTACATCATTACCGTGCATGATTTAATTGCATTTAAATTTGATGATCCGTTTTACAATCGTTTTCAAAGAAAATTGCAAATGGAAAATGCGATTAAAAAGGCCAACCGCGTTATTGCCATCAGCGAAAACACCAAAAATGATTTAATAGACATATTGCACATTCATCCCGATAAAATAGATGTTGTGCATCATGGTTTTATTAAAACCAATTCATATAAAGAAAATAATCATTTAGGAAAATATATTCTTTTTGTAGGTCAGCGCAGTCATCATAAAAATTTTAAAACCCTTGTGAAAACGGCAAGCATGTTATTTAACAAAGAAAAAGATATTACATTGGTATGCGTCGGAAAACCGTTTGATGAAGAAGAAACAAATCTTCTTTCTCAGTTTAAAATCGCAAACAAAGTAATTGTCATGAATGTGGATGATTCTACTTTAAATAATTTATACGCAAATGCATTGGCATTTGTATATCCTTCTCTTTATGAAGGCTTCGGAATGCCCATTTTAGAAGCCTTTGCAAACCATTGCCCTGTTTGCCTTAGCAATACCAGTTGCTTTCCTGAAGTGGCAGCAAATGCTGCAGTGTACTTCGATCCCAATTCTCCCGATTCTATCTTATCTGCTATCGAAAAAATTATCTTCGATAAAAAATTTGCAAATGAAATAACTATGGCAGGCGCACAAAGACTTAGTAATTTTTCGTGGCAAAAAGCAGCCAGCCAAACTGCATTAGCCTATAAAAAAATAATAGAATAAGTTATTCGTTTATCATATTTATTTTTAATATAAAAAAAATGGGATTAATTTTTTAAATGAATAATTACAATTATCAATTTGAAGCGCCGTATAATAAAAGGATCAGCCGAACCCTTAATCAATTTTGGATTGGCTTTGTTATTTATACATCTTGTTATGCACTTATGATCAGCGGAGTTGTTTCGTCTAAAATAACGTACTTACAATTATTGGGAGTATTGTTATTTTTGAGTGCTTCTTTTTTTCTTATCCGATTTAGAATTGAAAATAAATATTTGAGAAGCTTGTTTATTATTTACATAGCATGGTTGGCGTATGTAGTAATGAGAGGTTTTAAATTTAATTCTAAATTTTTATTTGAAACGTTTACTGATGGAACAGGAGGCATATTTCTTTACTTACTTCCATTGATAATATTTTTTCCTAAAAATCTTATCTATTTAAAAAAGACAATGAATGTAATTTTTATTTTAAGCATTTTCTATATCCTTTTTTCAATAGCTTTTATTAAACCGATTTTATTGGCTGATAGTGAAAATGGGCAAACAATTTTAGAATACTTTTCAAAAATTTTAGGTATTCCCTGTGGATTTATTTTACTTACTGTTATATATAACACCAATAAAAGAAAATTTTTAGGAACCTCCGGAAAATTGTGGTGTTTATTTGTAATTGCGCTCACGGCGCTGCTCGCGGTCGTTCAAGCGAGAAGAGGCCTAATGTTTATGGCGGTAAGCATTCTTGTTGCTGCTTACATCATGTATAATTATGCGCATAAAAGCAATTTGTTTTTCAGGTTCTTTCCTTTATTCATTGTTTTCTTTTTATCCATTTATGCAATAACAGCGCTTACATCAAAAAAATCCGGAGCTATAAATAGGTTTGCAGACCGGGTGTTTGAAAATTCGCGTGGCGATGTAGTGGATTATTTTTATCTGGATATGACAAAAAAAGATTGGCTAATAGGAAGAGGAATAAACGGCTTGTATTATTGCCCAACAGGAGCCACAGAAGATGGTTATAGAAACGTTATTGAAACGGATTATTTACAAATAATACTGAAAGGTGGAATAATAAGCCTTGCGCTTTTGCTGCTCATAGCTATTCCCGCAATAATAAAAGGACTTTTTTATTCAAAAAATATTCTTTCAAAAGCCGCAGCTATTTGGATTTTGCTTTGGCTTCTTGCACTGTTTCCTGCAACCGTAACCACTTTTTCGCTGAACTATTTGTTAGTTTGGATCTCTATCGGAATTTGTTATTCAAAAGAAATGCGCAACATGCCTGAAGATTTGGTAAAAGAAAATTTTCAATATCAATTATTTAATCCGAACGTATATACGCCAAAATAAATAATTGGCACCAAAGAAAATATTCTAATGAAATGAACCAACCCAAAGTATTAATAATAGGACAATATTTTAAAACCACTTCCGGCGGAGGAATTACTTTGAGTAATCTTTTTACCGGATGGAATAAAGAAAATATTGCGGTAGCAGCGCCGGAAATTTTAAATGCTAATTTTGCAGTATGCAATAAATATTACCAGTTAGGTTTTTTGGAAACAAAAGAAAGATTTCCTTTTAACCTCAACCGGTGGCGAAAGCCTGTATATTCAGGCGTTGTAGTGGCGCCTCAAAAACCGGAAAGGGATATTAAAAATAAGTCATTAAAAAAATCGCCATTAAAAAAAGCATACATAAGCTTATTACATTTTACAGGATTGTACCATTATAAAAGCCAATATATAATTAGTCCCGAATTTTTAAAATGGATAAAAGAGTTTTCTCCGGATATTATTTATTCACAACTTTCAAGGATAGACCTTATTGAATTTGTTGACGAGCTTCATAAAAAATTAAAGCTGCCCATCGCTATACATATAATGGACGATTGGCCTGAAACGATTAGCAAAAAAGGAATTTTGCAATCTTATTGGAGAAAGGCCGCTGATAAAAAATTCAGAAACTTATTAAAAGAAACCAAATTTTTTTTAAGCATCAGCGAAGCAATGAGCAATGAATATTATCATCGTTATGGCTATCATTTTATCCCATTTCATAATCCGATAGATCTAAATTTCTGGGGCGCTTTTTCAAAAATAAATTATGAATGGAACGGAAGTTTTAAAATTTTGTATGCCGGCAGAATAGGACCCGGAATAAAAAATTGTTTTTTTGATATTGCTGAGGCAATTAAAAATCTTATAACAAAAGGATTGAAAATAGAATTACAAATTCAGTCAACCAGTTTCGACCCAATATTAAATGAACTTGCAAAATTTAATTTTATTAAATTAAACGCAACGGTTCCTTATAATGATTTACCAAAAATTTTTTCAAGCGCCGATTTGCTTTTATTGCCTAATGATTTTGATATCAAGTCCATTTCTTTTTTAAAATATTCCATGCCTACAAAAGCAAGCGAATATATGATTTCCGGAACTCCCATTCTTGTATATTCAAGCAGCGATGCAGCAGTAACGCGCCATGCATTGGAGCATAAATGGGCATTCGTAATTTCTGAAAAAAACAAAAACTTATTAGAAGATGCCATTGAAGAACTTTACCACAACGAAGAATTAAGAAGTAATTTGGGAACTACAGCCAGGCAATATGCAATAAATAACTACAATGGCGTTAAAATAAGAGAATGTTTTAAAAAATATTTAAATTCAGAAAACTAAAATAAAGGCTATATAAATTTTTGCATGACGCAATTTTTATAACTCTTGATGCAAATAAAAAAATTACAAAAAAATTATTTATACAATCTATATTCCTTACAATATGTTAGACAATAAAATACTTTTAATCACCGGCGGAACCGGATCTTTTGGCAATGCCGTTTTAAAGCGTTTTTTAAATACCGGTATTAAAGAAATTCGCATCTTTAGCCGCGATGAAAAAAAACAAGATGACATGCGGCAACTGTATCGCAACGATAAAATTAAATATTACATCGGCGATACCAGAGATAAACGAAGTATTGACGCTGCTATGCATGGCGTGGATTACGTATTTCAGGCCGCCGCATTAAAACAAGTGCCTTCATGCGAATTTTTTCCGATGGAAGCGGTGCGTACCAATATTATGGGATGTGAAAATGTATTGGATAGCGCATTGGAATATGGAGTAAAAAATGTAATTGTTTTAAGTACCGATAAAGCCGTGTACCCAATCAATGCAATGGGAATGTCGAAAGCATTAAGTGAAAAAGTGATGATTGCAAAAAGCAGAAATTTAAATGGAACAGGCACTACCTTTTGCGGTACGCGTTATGGAAATGTAATGGCATCAAGAGGTTCGGTAATTCCATTATTTATTGAGCAAATAAAAAAAGGAAATCCTATTTCTATTACCGATCCCAACATGACACGATTTATGATGACGCTGGAAGATGCGGTGGACCTGGTTTTATACGCTTTTAAAAATGGAAACCAGGGCGATCTTTTTGTTCAAAAAGCGCCTGCCGCTACCATTAGCACTTTGGCGCAGGCGCTTAAAGAATTATATAATGCCAGCAATCCTATAAAAATTATCGGAACGCGCCATGGAGAAAAAGTGTATGAAGTATTAGTGAACAGAGAAGACATGATTAAAGCAGAAGACATGGGAGACTTTTATAGAATACCAGCCGACACAAGAGATTTGAATTATGAAAGTTTTTTCTCCGAAGGAAAAGATGTTTCTCAAATTGAAGAATACCATTCGCATAATACCACCCGGCTTGATGTAGCGGAAATGAAAAAGCTGTTGCTTAAATTAGATATGATTCGCGCCGACTTAAATTTGTGAGTTCATGAAACCGGCAACATTATTACAAGGAAGTTCATTCAGCGATGAAAGAGGAACATTGCAATTCGTAAATGAAAAAATTCCGGGCAATTATCGCAGATTCTATCTGATGACGCATCCCGATACAAACATTGTACGGGCATGGCAGGGCCACAAACACGAAGAAAAAGCTTTTTATGCCATCAGCGGAAGTTTTTGTATCGCAGTAGTAGCGCCATCTTCATTTGAAAATCCTTCTGATAATGAAACTCCGCAATTTTTTAAACTAACTATAGATAATAAAAATTTTTTACGGGTAAGCGGCGGTTCTTATACCGGTATAAAAGCGCTTACCCCACATTCAACTTTATTGGTTCTTTCTGGCTTTGATTTAGCGGCGTCAAAAGCAGATGATTATCGCCAGCCTGTTAATAAATGGGTTGATTGGGATTCGATTGATTTATGATTAGTTTATTAAACTTGTTTAAAATTTATAAGTGATGCGAATTGGAATTACCGGCCAGCATGGTTTTATAGGAACTCATCTTTTTAATTATCTCGGGCTAAAAGAAAATGTTGCGCGCATTAATTTTGAAAAAAATTTTTTTCAGCATGAACAGTTGCTTAGAAATTTTGTAAAGCAGTGCGATGTAATTATTCATCTTGCGGCAATGAATCGCCACAGCGATCCTGAAATTTTATATCAAACAAATATAAATTTGGTGCAACAGCTTATTAATGCAATGAAAGCTGAAAAAGTAACACCGCATATTATTTTTTCATCTTCCACCCAGGAAGAACGTGATAATATTTATGGCAAATCAAAAAAAGAAGGAAGAAAACTTTTTATTAATTGGGCAGAAAAACATAATGCAACCTTTACAGGAATGGTAATTCCCAATGTATTCGGCCCTTTTGGAAATCCTTATTACAATTCCGTAATTGCAACATTTTCGCATCAGCTTACTCATAATGAAAAACCAAAAATAGATATTGACACCTCTTTAAAACTTATTTACGTTGGCGAATTGGTAGAAGAAATCTGGAAAATTATTCAGCAAAAAAAATCTGCAAATACCTGCAACATACATCACACGATAGAAACAAAAGTTTCAGAAATTTTATCGTTGCTCGAAACCTATAAAACGCAATACTTTGAGAATAATTTTTTTTCGTGTATCCGTAACCGTTACGAACTGAATTTATTCAATACATTTCGTTCTTACATTGATTATGAAAAACATTATCCGGTTTTTTTTAAAAAAAATACTGACAACCGCGGTGCTTTTGTAGAAGCAGTAAAAACATTAATTGGCGGGCAATTTTCTTATTCTACCACTCATGCCGGCATTACACGCGGCGATCATTTTCATACAAGAAAAATTGAACGCTTCGCAGTAATTCAGGGAAAGGCTCAAATTAAATTGCGTCGCATAGGAACTAATGAAGTTCTTTGTTTTAATCTTGATGGCGAAAATCCTTCTTTTGTTGATATGCCTGTTTGGTATTCGCATAATATTACTAACGTAGGTTCCAAAGAACTATTAACTTTATTTTGGATTAACGAATTTTTTGATCCTTCCGACCCGGATACTTATTTTGAAAAAGTATAGCTATTCAAAAAAAATAATGCAGGGAAAATTATGACTAATAAAAAATTAAAGATTGTAACGGTAGTAGGCACGCGGCCAGAAATTATACGCTTATCGCGTACCATGTCTTTGCTCGATGAATACACCAAACAAATAATTGTACATACCGGCCAGAATTACGATTATGAATTAAATGAAGTTTTCTGGAAGGAATTACAATTGCGCAAGCCCGATTATTTTTTAGAAGCCAACACGTCTTCTCTTGGAGCTACTATCGGCGATATTTTTAGTAAAACAGAACCAGTGCTTCAAAAAGAAAAACCAGATGGGCTGCTTGTTTTAGGCGATACCAATTCATGCCTTTCTGCATATATTGCCAAGCGAATGCATATTCCTGTTTTTCACATGGAAGCCGGCAATCGCAGTTTCGACTTTAATGTTCCCGAAGAAATTAATCGGAGAATTATTGATCATATTGCCGATTTTAATTTAGTATATACCGAACATGCACGCAGGCATCTTTTAAGTGAAGGATTGCCGCACAGGCGTATTTACTTAACAGGCTCGCCTATGCGCGAAGTTTTAAATTTTTATTTGCAAGATATAAATCAATCCCGTGTTCTTTCTTTATTAAATCTTAAACAAAAAAAATATTTTGTAGTTTCTGCTCATCGCGAAGAAAATGTAGATAACGTGGTTAATCTTAAAAAAATATTAATTGTATTGGAAAAATTAGCAGCCAATTATAATCTGCCGATAATCGTAAGCACGCATCCAAGAACGCGTAAACGAATAGAACAACTTGGTGAAATTAAAAAAAATAAAAAAATTCAATTTTTAAAACCGTTCGGATTTTTTGATTACGTCCATTTGCAAAAAAATGCATTATGCACTTTGTCTGACAGCGGAACCATTAGCGAAGAATCATCCATTTTAAATTTTCCCGCTATTTCACTGCGGCAATCTATGGAACGGCCTGAAGCCCAGGATACAGGATCCATCATACTTACAGGCTTCGATGAGGATGTGATTGTACCTGCTGTTTCATTAGCCATTAAAGAATTAACTGAAAGAAAAATAAAAAGTGTTCCCGACGATTATTTAATTGAAGATACTTCATGGAGAGTTGTAAAATTAATTATGGGAAACACTAAATTAAGCAACCAATGGTGGGGCATTAATTCATGAGATTGCTTTTTATTTCTACGAGTCAATATCCAAACGGAGGAGCGGCCACCAACCGGCATCTTGCTTATGCAAAAGGATTAATAGAATCAGGACATCAGGTTGATTTTTTTTTATTGAATGAACAACAATGGGAAGAAAAAGAATTAATAGAAAATGGAATACGATTTCATTGCCTCCATATTTCTTCTTCATTCAAATACAAAAAATTAAAAAAAGTTTTTTCTCATTTTAAAACAATTGACGCTGCAAAAAAGAAATTGATTGCTGAAGAAAATAGAAATCACATAGATGCTGTGATACTGCTCAGCACGAGCGTTTCCATATTACTTCCCATAATAAAACAGGGGAAAAAATTAGGATTAAAAATTTTTCACGAGCGAACCGAATATCCATTTGTGGTTGCAGAAAAAACAATTTTAGGCAAAGCCGATCTTTATCTTTATTTAAAATATGTTATAAAAAAATTTGATGGTATTTATGTAATCAACCATGCATTACAAAAATATTTTACCGAAAAAACAAAAGGAAAAGTACCAGTTACTATTGTTAACATGCTGGTAGATCCGGCAAGATTTACTTGTGAGAAAAAAACATCCGGCAATGAAAAAATTATTTCTTATTGCGGCACACTTGACGGCGATAAAGATGGAGTGCCCATACTCATTGAATCCTTCGCATTAATTGCCGATGAGTTTCCCACATTAAAATTGCAATTAATTGGATCGCTAAATAATAAAATAACCAATCAAAATATTCAATCGCAAATTGAAAGATGGCACATAAAAAATAAAGTGATTACTACGGGTGCCATTAAACGAGATGAAATAGCTAACCTTCTTTGCAATTCTCATATTTTAGCGTTGGCTCGCCCTTCTAACAAGCAGGCCGAAGGCGGCTTTCCTACTAAATTAGGCGAGTATTTAGCCACCGGTAATTTAGTAGTAATAACAGACGTAGGAGAAATAGGATTATTTTTGAAAGACGGACAGAATGCATTTATAGCCGAACCAAACAGTGCAGAAAAATTTTCACAAAAATTGAGAGAAGCTTTATTAAATAATAATCCACAGCAAATAGGCAATGAAGGAAAAAAACTGGCGTATAACGAATTTAATTATTTAACACAGGCAAGAATAATGGAAAATTTTTTCAAACAAATTAATAATAAATTTATAAAGCAAATTTTATAAGAAGCTGTTTAAAAATTAAAATTTCGTATCCCACTAGCGGTTGGTGGAACACCAACCGTGGGGTGTGCCGTGGCCGGTGTCCCCACCGGCCATTTTCCAAACCCTATTTTATAAAATAATTTATGAATACAATTAAAATAAATATTGCAGGCGATTTATTTTTAGGAAAAAGGTTGGAACCAATTGCAATAAACAATCCTGAAACACTTTTCGATGATAAGATTAGTCAATTATTTTCTGAAGCTGATTTTAATATTTTAAATCTGGAAAGCCCGCTAACTACTGCTGATGAAAAAAATAAAATTTTAAAAACGGGGCCCAATTTAAAGGCTGCTCCTGAAACGATTAATGCTTTAAAATTTTTAAAAATAAATTTAGCCACGCTTGCCAACAACCATATTTATGATTACGGCGATAAAGGTTTATCAGATACTTTGGAAGTATGCAACAAAAATGATATTGCTACAACCGGCGCAGGGATTACGTTTCAAGAAGCATCAAAAATTTTTTTTAAAGAAATAAATAACATCGTTGTTGCAATTGTAAACATTGCAGAAAACGAATGGAGCAATGCAAATGATGCGCATGGCGGCGCTAATCCCATGAATATAATTGCCAATGCAGCATCTATTAAAGAAGCGAAATCAAAAGCAGATGTTGTAATACTTATTATTCATGGCGGCCATGAATATTATAATTATCCCAGCCCCCGCATGGTGGACCAGTACAGGTTTTATGCGCAGCAGGGCGCATCAGTTATTATTAACCATCATTCGCATTGCATAAGTGGTTACGAGGTTTTTGAAGGAGTCCCTATTTTTTATGGCTTAGGAAATTTTTTGTTTGATACCGAAACAGCGCCAAAAGGATGGCATGAAGGAATGATAGTAAATTTACAAATTGATCCGCAAAAAAAAATTGGCTGGACATTATATTTTTATCAGCAATGTAAAAAAAATTTGAAAATAGAATTGTTGAAAGGGACTGAAAAAACTGAAATAGAAAATCAAGTTGATGCAATCAATACCATAATAACCGATCCTGAAAAATTGAAAGAAAAATTTAATGAATTAGTACAAAGCCAGCAGAAATATGTGCTCTCAATGTTTAGCACTTCTTACTTTTTAAATCATCGCCATTTTCGTTCGGCTATTCGAAAACTTGGAATGGAACGTTTTTTTCTTAAAAAAAATCAACTCAAATCTATTTTAAATTATTCGCGATGCGAAGCACACAGAGATATTACATTTCGGGTGCTTCGTAATTTCTTGAACAAAAAATGAAAATAGCGATACATGAGCGGGTAAAAACAAAACAAAAAGCGAAACAACTTATAAAAAAAACATTTGGTAGGGGTTTTCTCCTATCAATAAATTTTCGCGTTTAAAATACAGAGCCTGAAAAAAGGATTGTTCACGCTTATAAAATCATTTTGAAAATACTAACTTCAATTTAAAAATAATTGGATTTTCTAATTCGGATTTTGATAAAGAGCTAAAAGATTACCTGAAGGATAAAAAACATAATATAGAATTTTTAGGAAGAAAAAATTTCGTTGAAATTCAACCTTATTTTAAGTAAATGTTCTTTTACAATTGTGCTGTCAGAATGGTATGATAATTTTCCGAATACGATATTGGAAAGTTTTGCGTTTTAAGAAATGTATCATTGCTACTGACATTGGAAGCCTAAGAGAAACTGTAATTGACAATGAAACCGGAATACTTTTTAAGATTAAAGACTGTAAAGATTTAAAAAATAAAGTAGAATATTTGTTCAATGATTTAGATAAACGCTTATGAAAAAATATTCGGCAAACAATCATTATACAGCGCTTATTAATTTATTTGAAAATACAATTCAGAATTAAAGAAATTTAAAATTGTTTTTTTAAGATCCATTTTATATTACTTTTTATTTGATGAAAATTGGCATTCACAAAAATCCCGGTAGTTATGGCGATAGCTGGATACAATATTGCGAAGAAAATGATATTCCATATAAATTAGTTAATTGTTACGATTCTGATATTGTAACCCAATTGAACGATTGTAATGGATTGATGTGGCATTGGAATCAAAATGATTATAAAGCAGCGCTGTTCGCCCGCCAACTCACTCTTTCCTTAGAAAAAAAAGGAGTTAAAGTTTTTCCGGATGTAGGTACTGGCTGGCATCACAATGATAAAGTAGGACAAAAATATTTATTGGAATCCGTTAATGCTCCTTTGGTAAAATCGTATGTTTTTTATTCTAAAAAAGAAGCCCTCGCATGGCTTCATACCACCACATTCCCTAAAGTTTTTAAGCTAAGAGGCGGAGCAAGCTCTGTAAATGTAAGACTCGTAACAACAAAGCAACAGGGAAAGGTTCTTATTAATAAAGCTTTCGGGAAAGGCTTTTTACACATTAATCGTTTTTACAGATTTAAAGATAGGGTTCGGTTGTTCAAGCTCGAAAAAGATAAAAAAAATGCGCGCGGAATTTTATCGGGCTTGGTGCGAATTTTTTTCCCTACCGAAGTTGAAAAATTTTCTCATCGCGAAAAAGGATACATCTATTTTCAGGATTTTATTCCCGGCAACAAATTTGACACAAGGCTGGTAGTAATTGGCAATCGTTGCTTTGGGCTTATACGATATTGCAGAGACGGAGATTTCAGGGCTTCAGGAAGCAATGTAAAAGATTACGATCCAAAATTGCTTGACAAAAAATGTGTAAAGATCGCTTTTGATGTTACTAAAAAATTAAATGCTCAATCATTGGCGTTCGATTTTATTTGGGATAGCGATTGTCCAAAAATTGTTGAAATAAGTTATTGCTTTGGATTACAAGAAGCCAATTCAACCAATTGCGTTGGTTATTGGGATGCTGATCTAAATTGGTTTACACCCGTTAACCCCACTTATTTTATGATTGAAGATTTTATAAAAAAACTGAAGTAATTTTTTGATAAATTTTTTATTGAATGAAAATAGCTATTCACAAACATGAGGAAAGTTTCAGCGACCGTTGGATAAAGTATTGTGATGAAAATAATATTTCATACAAGTTGGTTAGTTGTTACCACACAGATATTATAAGCGAGTTGAATGATTGTAACGGATTAATGTGGCACTGGAATCAGAACGATTATAAAGCAACTCTCTTTGCACGCCAGCTTATTCTTTCTTTAGAAAAAAAAGGAGTTAAAGTGTTTCCTGATGTAAATACAGGCTGGCATCACGATGATAAATTGGGGCAAAAATATTTATTGGAATCAATTGATGCGCCATTGGTACCCGCTCATGTTTTTTATTCAAAAAAAGAAGCGCTTGCATGGCTTCATACCACTACATTTCCTAAAGTTTTTAAATTGAGAGGCGGCGCAGGCTCCGTAAATGTGAGCCTTGTAAAAACTAAGCGAGATGCTAAAGCACTTATCAAAAAAGCCTTTGGCAAAGGGTTTTCTCATATTAATCGTTTCTCACGGCTCAAAGACAGGTTTTGGGTTTTCAAGCGCGATAGAGATAAGAAAGCCGTTAAAGGAATATTTTCTGGCGCTGCCAGAATTTTTATTCCTACAGAAGTAGAAAAATTTTCTCATAGAGAAAAAGGATACATTTATTTTCAGGATTTTATTCCTAAAAATGAATATGATACCAGATTGGTAGTGATTGGAAATCGCTGCTTTGGAGTGCGCAGATATTGCAGGGACGGCGATTTCAGAGCTTCGGGAAGCGGAGTAAAAGCTTATGATCCGAAATTGTTTAGCAGCCAGTGTATTAAAATTGCTTTTGAAGTTGCAGAAAAATTAAACGCCCAATCAGTGGCTTTCGATTTTATATGGGACCATGATGTACCAAAAATTGTTGAAATAAGTTATTGCTTTGTTATGGGATCTTTTTATGATGATTGTCCCGGTTATTGGGACAAAGAATTAAACTGGCATGAAAAGAAAGTTAACCCGCAATATTTCATGATAGAAGATTTTATTGAAGATTTAAAAAAAGTAATTTGATTCATATCAAATGAATTTATTTTATAAAAATCATCAAACATTATTAATAAGAAAAAAGTAATATGCAAAAAGTGCTGATAACAGGTACTGCAGGGTTTATAGGATTTTATTTAGCAAAAAAATTATTGCGGGAAGGTTTTGAAGTAGTAGGAATTGATAATATTAATAACTATTACGACATCAATTTAAAATATGCAAGGTTAGCTGAAACCGGTATTTATTCGCCCCAAGAAAAAAATCATTCAGGAGGTGAAAATAAAATTTATAAAGAAATTGATTTTGGGAAAGAAATTACATCGGTAGTATATCCGCATTATAGATTTATACGGATGAAGCTTGAAGATAAGGAAGCAATTTTATCTTTGTTTCAAAAAGAAAATTTTAATTATGTGGTGAATCTTGCAGCGCAGGCGGGAGTGCGCTACAGCATTGTAAATCCTGATGTGTATATTCAAAGCAATATAAATGGCTTCTTTAATATTTTGGAAGCATGTCGCCATTTCCCGGTGATAAATTTAATCTACGCATCCAGCTCAAGTGTATATGGCGATAATGCAAAAGTTCCATTTTCGGTAGATGATAAAGTTGACACTCCTGTAAGCTTGTATGCTGCTACAAAAAAAAGTAATGAAATGATGGCATATACGTATAGCCATCTGTATCACATACCTATAACGGGGCTTCGGTTTTTTACGGTGTATGGGCCGTGGGGCAGGCCAGATATGGCTCCCAGCTTGTTTGCTAAAGCAATAACTTCCGGTAATGCTATAAAAGTTTTTAATAATGGCGATATGGAGAGAGATTTTACTTATGTAGAAGATATTGTAGAATCAGTTTTTAAAATATTACAACTTAAAGATAAACCTGATAAAAATTATCAATTGCATAATATTGGAAATGGCAAACCGGTAAATCTTTTAAACTTTATTGAAATTATGGAAGACGCATTTGATGTAAAAGCTGAAAAAATATTTTTACCCATGCAACCTGGCGATGTAAAAATAACCTGGGCAGATACGGCTTCTTTGGAACATCGTACCGGATATAAACCCGATACCAATTTAAAAAAAGGTATTAAAGAATTTACTGGCTGGTTTAAGCAATTTTATAATACTTCTAATTGAGTTACACTCTCCGATACTAAAAACTAATTTTTTTGCTTAAAAAAATTATGCAATAGAAAAAAGATATGCGAATATTATTTTTAATTGATTCATTAAATGGCGGCGGCAAAGAAAGAAGGCTCGTGCAATTAATAAAAGGCTTGAACGATAAAGGAATTAACGACCTGCATTTAATTTCACTTTCTGATGTAAATGATTATCCTTTTATTGCCAATTACCATGTAACGCTTACCGTACTAAAAAGAAAAATAAAAAAAGACCCCACAATGTTTTTAAAATTATATAAACAAATAAAAAACATTAAGCCGGATGTAGTGCATTCGTGGTCAATAATGACTTCTTTTTATGTTTCTGTAATTTGCAAAATGCTTCACATTCCTCATGTATCGGGCTTCGTGGCCGATTGCAATCCTATAAAAAAATTTTCATTTTATCATTTTGCAACTTGGGCTCCTTATAAATTTTCCGAAGTAATTATTGGAAACTCACAAGCAGGATTAGATGCATATAAAGCGCCTGATCAAAAAAGAAAGGTAATATATAATGGTTTTGAAATGAACCGGCTTCAAATTACGAACGACGTTTCCGAATTAAAAAAAAAATTAAACATTAACACTCCATACGTGGTGGCAATGGCTGCCCGGGTTGATAAAGTGAAAGATTTTGAAACATTTTTCGAAGCCGCTAAACAATTGATTCGCACAAGATGCGACGTTACTTTTTTAGCGATTGGTAAAGGCGATTTATATGATTTCTTTGAAAAAAAACTTAGTGAAAAGGACAAAGAAAATATTAAAATGTTAGGCTTTAGAAGCGATATTGATTCAATTATTACAATGAGCGACATAGGCATTTTATGCACCAATCCTTTATTTCATGCGGAAGGTGTACCCAATTCGTTGATGGAGTTTATGGCTTTTGGAAAGCCTGTAATAGCCACCAGAGGCGGTGGTGTAGAAGAATTAATTTCGGATAAAAAAAATGGATTTATTATTACTCCTAAAAATACAACTGAGTTGGTTTCAAAAATTAATTTATTGCTCAGCAATTCTGCTCTTGCAGTAACTATGGGCAACCATGCAAAAGATACCATTAAAACTAAATTCACGTTAAATACAATGACCGATACCTATATTGATCTGTATAAAAAATATATAAAGTCGGTTTAATTTTTAAGCCAGTCTTCATTTTGCAATGAATAGAATGGTCGCCGGAATTCATCAACAGTTTCCGAATTCATAATATATTTTTGTAAATCATTTGTCCAAAACAAAAGCTGAAACCTAATTAAACAATCTCATGAAAATTCTGTTGGTTAATTGGTCATTGTATCCTTCGGGCGGCGATTGGACTTACATTGATAACATTCAAAAACTTTATGAGAGGCACGGACATGAAACCATTTTTTTAAGCACAAAAAACGAAAGAAATACTCACACACAAAGCCCCGAATATTTGATTAATTCACCGGATTATAAATTGCTCTATAAAAATAAAACCCTATTCAACGGGATAAAGGCAATAAAAAATTCAATTATTTCGCAAGATGCTTTAAAAAAAGTAGATGAGATATTAAGCGATCATAAAATTAATATCGCACATCTGCATAACATTCATCATTACATCACACCTGCTATTATTTGGAAGCTTAAAAAAGCAAATGTGAAAATTATTTGGTCGCTTCACGATTATAAAATTATATGCCCCGAAAGTTTATTTATATCAAACGGGAAAATTTGTGAAAGATGTATAACAGGAAATTTTTATAACTGCACGTTGCACAAATGTAAAAGAAAGTCTTTAGCAGCAAGCACGCTGGCTAGTATAGAAGCTTATTTTTATCATAAAAGAGGCATATATAAAAAAGTAGATGCTTACTTATGTCCCTCAAATTTTATAAAAAATAAATTTCTGAGCTTTGGTTTTGGGGATAAAAATTTTTATACAACAAATCTTTGTTATGATACCTCTTTAATTGATGAATTTTTAATTAATAAAAATAAAACCAGTGATACTTCGTTAAATAGTTTTGAAACAAAGAACGATTTTATATTTTATGTGGGAAGAATAGAAAAAATAAAAGGAGTGGCCACTTTAATAAATGCAATAAAAAATACTAATATTCCATTAAAGGTTGCAGGAGCGGGGAGCGATGAAAAAGAAATAAGAGACCTTGTCAATAAACAACATATTACAAATGTTGAATTGATGGGGTTTAAAGATAAAAATGAAATCTTTGCACTTATGATGAAAGCGAAATTTGTAGTGTGCCCGTCGGAGTGGTACGAAAATTATCCTTTCTCTATTATTGAATCTTTTTTATTTTCAAAACCGGTAATTGGCGCAAAAATTGGAGGGATACCCGAACTTGTAAGAAATGGCGAAACCGGATTTTTATTTGAATCAGGCAATGTTACTGATCTTCAAAATAAAATTACCAATTTATGGAGTAATGATAAATTAGCCAGAGAGATGGGGAATAACGCCCGGAATTTTATTTATGATATTGTAAATTTTGATACCCATTGGTTAAAGCTACATTCAATTCTTAATCACATCACAAGTAATGAAAACTAAAAAGAAAATCTATATCGCAGGATGCGGTGGAATGCTCGGTGAAGCATTTTATACACAATTTAAAAATGACTATGAAATTAAATGTACCGATATAGATGTAAATGAAAAATGGCTTACCGAACTCGATTTCAGAAATTATGAAAATTACAGAGAAGATGTATTACAATTCAATCCTGATTTTCTTTTTCATCTTGGCGCTTTTACCGATCTTGAATATTGCGAGACCCATGTAGAAGATACTTATAAAACCAACACGCTTTCTGTTGAAAATGCCTGTTACATTGCCAATGAACTCAACATACCATTGTTGTACATAAGCACTGCCGGCATATTTGATGGCCAAAAAGAAATATATGATGATTGGGACGTGCCCAATCCGCTCGGGCAATATGCCCGATCCAAATATGCAGGTGAATTGTTTGTAAAAGAAAATGTTCGCAAGCATCTTATTTGCCGCGCTGGCTGGATGATGGGAGGCGGTCCGAAAAAAGATAAAAAATTTATTCAAAAATTAATGAAGCAAATTAAAGAAGGAAAGAAAGAACTTTTTATTGTGAATGATAAAGACGGTACGCCCACTTTTACGCACGACTTTGCAAAAAATGTAAAAGCATTATTACAAAAAGAATATTGGGGTTTATATAATATGGTTTGTGGCGGACAAACGAGCCGCTATGAAGTAACAGAAGAGCTTCTCAAAATTTTAAACCTGCATAATAAGATAAAACTTACCCCTGTTAAATCAGATTATTTTAAAGAAATATATTTTGCACAAAGGCCCGCCTGCGAAAGATTGATTAATGCAAAGCTTACCCTGCGCAATCTCAATCTCATGCAGGATTGGAAAGTAGCATTGAATGAATATATTTCTAACTACTACCAGGGCTACCTTGATTAATAATGGATAAATTAAGAATAGCAGCCTATGGCGGTTTTCGTTCAATTCCTCCAAAGTCCGGAGCGGGCGGTTCCGACAAATTTGCATTTGAACTTTATCCAAGAATTGTAAAGCGCGGCCATCGGCTCGTGGCTTATTGCAGGCTTTATCCCGGCGATACAAACGATCAGGGTTCAGAATATAAAAACATTCAGCTCAAATATTTTAAAACAGTAAATAAACCCGGCTTCGATACTTTGGTTCATTCTGCAAAAGCAACTTTTCATGTTATCTTTCATAATACAGCCGATGTGGTACACTTGCACAGCGGAGCCAATAGCATTTGGGCTGTTTTATTGCGCATGGCGGGGAAAAGAGTAATAGTAAGCCAGTTTGCTATGGATTGGAAAAGAGAGAAATGGAGTTGGTATGCAAAACTGTTTTATATTTTATCCAATTACATCACGGCATATTTTCCTAACAGAATTGCATTTGATAATATTTACACCAAAGAATATTTTGAAAAAAAATTTAAAAGAAAGTATGATTTCATCCCGTATGGTTCAGAAGTTGCCGCTTTGCCTGATAATATAAATATTCTTGATCAATTAAAACTACAGCCCAATGAATATTTTCTTTTTGTAGGAAGATTTATTCCGGATAAAGGATTGCATATATTAATAGAAGCTTTTGAAAATATTCAAACTAATAAAAAATTAGTTCTCATTGGCGGCTCACCCCATCCCGATGAATATGAAATGAAAATAAAAAGTACAACAAACGAGCGCATCATTTTTCCGGGATATGTTTATGGAAACGATACTAATATTTTAATTAAAAATGCTTATTTGTATATTCAACCTTCGCTTATTGAAGGCTTATCTCCTGTAATACTAACTGTAATGGCCCTGGGCACTCCATTAATTTGTTCTGATATAAAAGAAAATATTTTTATAACCAAATCCAATGCACTGCATTTTATATCGGGTAATTCGCAATCTTTACAAGAGAAGATTTATTTTGCACTAAATAACCGGGAATTAATTATACAAAATGCTGAAGCCGGAAAGCAAGACGTTTCACAAAGGTTTAATTGGGAAAATATCACCGACCAATATATTGATCTGCTAAAAAAAGACAAATAAAAAATATGCTAAAAGCTGGAATTATAGGATTAGGAAAAATGGGAATATCGCACGCTGCTATTGTAGGAGCTAACCCTGATGTACACTTCACTTCCATTTGCGATACGTCTTCATTAGTATTAGACGTTTTTAAAAAATATACTAAATTAAATACTTATAACGATTACATAAAAATGCTCGATAAAGAGCCGCTCGATTTTATTTTAGTTGCCACGCCAACTAAATTTCATTACCCTATTGTAAAATATGCTTTGGAAAAAAATATACACGTCTTTTGTGAAAAACCTTTTAGTCTTACATCGCAACAAGGAATTGAATTAACTGAATTGGCATTGAGTAAATCACTTATTAACCAGGTAGGTTATCACAATCATTTTATAGGAACTTTCAGAGAGTTGCATCGGTTGTTGAAAGAAAATGTAATTGGCGATATAGTTCATTTTACCGGAGAGGCTTATGGGCCGGTGGTTACAAAAGAAAAAGGAAACACCTGGCGTTCTAATCCTGATGAAGGTGGCGGCTGCACTTCAGATTATGCAGCGCATGTTATTAATTTAATTCAGGAAATAATCGGTAAGCCCGTTCACGTAAATGGCACGCTTCTAAAAAGTATTTATTCGGTTGGTGTAGATGATGCCGTATATTCTTTATTAACGCTTGAAAATAATATCAGCGGGGTATTACTCGTAAACTGGAGCGATGATACTTATCGCAAAATGTCAACTTCATTAACGGTGCAAGGCAAAAAAGGAAAGATAGTTTGCGATGCTACAGAAATAAAAATATATTTGAAAGAACCCAGTTCAACAGAAAATCTTGATAAAGGCTGGACAACAAAATACATTACCGACTTTGCCATTCCCGTAAATTATTATTTACGCGGAGAAGAATACAGCGCCCAGATTGAATATTTTGTAAACAATGTAAAAAATAAAAAGCAGGGAACCTATAATACATTTGAACAAGCTCTTTATACCGACAGAGTTATTGAAATGATTATGGATAATGCAAAACAGAATTAAAAAAATGGATAGAATACTTTTTGGAGACAATCAGTTTTTTGCGGTGAATCACATCAGCGATGAAAAATCGAGAGCGCAATCTATAAGATTCAAAGACGATGAAGCCATTATTAATACGCTTGATATTGCACGCGATGCAGGACTCAACACATTCATGTGTACCACACACGATCGTATTGCAAACATTTGCGATTTTATAAGAGCCAATCCTGATAGATATTCGAATTATAAAATATTTCCCTGCATGCCTTATGCACATAAATATGCCAATGCCGTTACCGAATCGGGAATAGCAGGAACTTTAAAACAATATGTGCCGGGAAATTTTTTTGGCTCTCTGTTTAAAGGCGGCGTTGCTTATTTGTCGAAAGATTATGTTTCCATTATGGAATTATTAATTGATGCAGAAATGAAAATGTTTAAAGGGATTAATACCCCGGTTATTTTTTTACAAAATGTAGTTACCGATTTACTTTTAGGTTTGGGGATGATGGATATTCTAACAGCATTTCATTCTTATGTTGAAAAAAAATACAATGCCGAAGCAGGTTTTATTACCATGAATATGCCGATGCTTTTAGAAAAACTGGAAGCAGCCGGAATTCAAAATCCAATTATTTGTTCATCTATAAATCTTGCGGGCTTTCGTATGTCGGGCGGAAAAGAATTATATGAATCTGTTTTAAAAACAAAAACCGTAAGGGCAATAGCCATGCAGGTTTTGGCAGGAGGAGCCATCAATGCTAAAGATGCAATAAAGTATGTTTGCGAATTGCCCAACATTCAATCTATTTTGTTTGGCGCTTCTTCAAAAGCTAATATTACGCAAACCGTTAATTATATAAAAGAATTTGATAAAGAAGGCGAATTGAATTTTAAATAAACTTTTTTAAAATAAAAATTTCAAAAAAAAAGATGGAATTATTTTTTAAAAAATACAATATAACTTTTAAATATTTCCTGAAATGAACAGGCAGTTTGAACGTTATTTACAAATATCGCTGGTAATATTAGACCTTTTAATATTAAATGTATTATACTTTTTTAGTAAAATATTTTTTAATGGGCAGGCATTCTCCAATAATCTCAGCGCTTACAATCAATATTGGGGAATTGCAAATGCAATATGGATATTGCTTTCATTTTTTCTGAGAACTTATACCGAAAAAGTAATATTGAATTTTGAATATTTTACAAAACGCACCATACAGGTTTATCTTCTCTGGATTATTTTAATTTTATTTTATTTATATTTTTCAAATGAGTTTAGAATTTCGCACAGCTTTATTATTTTCAATATTCTTAGTTTTGGATGCGGGCTGCTCATCAACAGGTTTCTTTACTTGGGCTTAAAAAATTATTTCAGGCACAGCCATTCCCTTCTTAAAAAAGTAATCATACTCGGGTATAACGATACGGCTAAAAAGCTTGCAAAATATTTTGAAGAAGACAGCATCAATACAAGATTAATTGGCTTTATAGAAGATAATGAGAATATTTATGAACTATCACATTATCCTGTTCTCTCCGACATTAGCGACACACTGGAAGTGGCAAAAGAATTAGGAGCGCAGGAAATTTTTTCTACCATTACGCCCGAGCAAAACAAAGACATTTACAGTCTCATGTACCAGGCCGAGAAAGAATGCATCCGGTTTAAAATCGTTCCCAACCTGTCAGTATTTATTACCCGGGAAGTTCATATAGATTATTTTGGCGATTTGCCCATACTATCATTGCGCAGCGAGCCGCTTGATGATGTAGGCAACCGGATTAAAAAAAGAGCGCTGGATATTATTGTAAGCGCTTTAGTTATTATTTTAATTCTTTCATGGCTGGTGCCTTTATTGGGTCTATTAATTTTTATAGAATCCGGCTGGCCGGTATTTTTTAAGCAATTGCGCACGGGAAAAGATAAGCGATCGTTTTATTGTATAAAGTTCAGAAGCATGAAACTTAATAAAGACGCCGATTTAAAGCAAGCCACACAAAACGATATGCGTGTTACAAAAATCGGAAAATTCATTAGAAAAAGCAGCCTCGATGAAGTTCCGCAATTTTTTAATGTGCTTATTGGCGAAATGAGTTTAATAGGCCCAAGGCCGCACATGCTCAAGCACACATCTGATTATTCGCAGGTGGTGGACGATTATATGGTTCGTCAGTTTATAAAACCCGGCATAACCGGCTGGGCGCAAATACACGGCTATCGCGGAGAAATAACCAATCCTGAACAAATTCAAATGAGAGTGGATAAAGATTTATGGTATCTCGAAAACTGGACGCTGTGGCTGGATATTCAAATTCTTTTTATGACAATATATTATGTTTTAAAAGGGGATGAAAATGCTTTTTAAAATAAAAATATAAATACAAGCTATAATAATGAATTAAAAAATTTATTACAATACATTTTACTAAAAAACGTTTCTCTTTTTTGATCCAAACACTCAAAAAAACTTTACCAAAACGAATAATGATTCGCTCTCCTTTAAAAAACCAATTGGTACAAAAAAGAATTTTTTTTAAACGAATATAAAATATGGAAATTTTAATTACGGGAGTGGCTGGTTTTATCGGTTCCAATCTGGCCGAGCGATTACTTGAAAGAGGACATACCGTTATTGGAGTGGATAATCTTAATTATGGATTTATGCGCAATATTGAATTTGCAAAAAACCATGCAAATTTTAAATTTATAATGGGTGATATTGCCAATCCGTTAATATTAAATACAGTAAAGGCCGACATTGTAGTTCATCTTGCTTCGCAAAAAATACCACGTTACACCAATGCATTAAGAACACTTGAAGAAAATTATCTGATGCTAAGAAATGTAGTGCAAAAGTGTATTCAGGATAAATCCAAAATAATTTTTGCATCTACATCCGATGTGTATGGCAAAAATCCAAACATTCCCTTTTCTGAAAAATCAGATCTGGTAATGGGGCCAACTACTGTAAAACGATGGGCGTATGCGCTTTCTAAAATGTATGGCGAACAATATATAATTGCCAACCACGATGAATACGGACTAACGTACACGATTACACGATTTTTCGGATCATACGGTCCTCATCAAAACCTTACCTGGTGGGGAGGGCCTCAATCTGTTTTTATAGAAAAGGCCTATAAAAAAATTCCGATAGATATTCATGGAGACGGATCGCAAACCAGAACATTTACTTATGTGGATGATACAGTAATGGCGCTGGTTGCCTGTATTGAAAACAATAAATCGGATAATGAAATTTTTAATACCGGAAGTAAAGAAGGTGGTGAAATATCAATTAAAGACCTGGCAATATTAATTTGGAAACTGGTAAATGGAAAGGATTCCGAGCCCATGCTTAATTATATTCCTTATGCTACTTTTGGAAATTATGAAGATGTAATGAGAAGGGTTCCGGATATTTCCAAACTATGCAACACCCTTAATTTTCAACCCACCTGGGATTTACAAAAAGGTTTGAAAGCCGCTATTGAATGGCAAAAAAAATACATTACCTGATATATTTTTAAATTGAAAAAAAATAAATGGCATCAAGGAATTGGGGAATAATAGGCGGTGGCATTATGGGCATGACGCTTGCCCATCGCTTATCTCAGGCAGGCCATAAAGCAACCATATTTGAATCGGCTCCCGAAGTGGGAGGTCTTGTAAGCTCATGGAAAATGGATGATGTAGAGTGGGATAAATTTTATCACGTAATTCTTCTTTCCGATTTCAGAACAAGAAATATTTTAAAAGATATAGGCCTCGATGATAAAATAGAATGGGTAGAAACCAAAACCGGTTTTTATATAAATGGAAAGTTATATTCCATGTCGGATACGATAGAATTTTTAAAATTTCCTACGCTAAATCTTATTGATAAATTTCGTCTCGGACTTACAATAATAGTTGCTTCAAAAATAAAGAATTGGAAAAAGTTAGAAAAAATTCCCGTTACTCAATGGCTGAAGAAATGGAGCGGCAATAATACTTACAATAAAATATGGTTGCCTTTATTGCGCGCAAAATTGGGCGAGAGTTATAAAAAAACTTCAGCAGTTTTTATTTGGGCAACAATTCAAAGATTGTATGGAGCAAGAAGAAGCGGGCTTAAAAAAGAAATGTTTGGATTTGTAATCGGCGGGTATAAAACTGTTATCCAATCATTTAAAAAAACATTGATAGATGAAGGAGTAATAATTAAAACAAATTATACAGCCAAAGAAGTAATCTCTTCTAACAATAATAAACCACAAATTAATTTTACAAATGGCTTATGCGAACAATTTGATGAAGTGATTGTAACGCTTCCCGCTTCCATTGCTGCAAAATTATGCACTTCGCTTTCTGCAGCAGAAATAAACAGGCTCAATAATATTGAATACCTCGGCGTTATATGCGTTGCAGTATTGCTCGATAAGCCGATCAGTAATTTTTATATAACTAATATTACCGATTCTGAAATTCCATTTACCGGTATTATCGAAATGTCTGCGCTGGTTAATAAAAAATATCTTGGCGGAAAATCATTAGTGTATCTTCCCAAATATGTTGTTGATAAAGATCCGCTTTTCAATGAACCAGATGAAGCAATCAAAAAATATTTTATAAATAATTTTAAAAAAATGTATCCCTGGCTTACTGATGATAATATAAAATTTGCAGGAGTAGCCCGCGCAAAACATGTAATTACTGTGGCCAAGCTTGACTATTCAGAAATGTTGCAAGGAGTGAAAACTTCTATGCCGCATGTTTATATTGTAAATACTTCACACATTAAAGATGGAACGTTGAATGTAAATGAAACGGTGAAAGTAGCGGAAACAAAGTTGGAAGAGATATTAAACTAATGTTATGTTAACGGTAAGTTAGCGCATATCCCACAAAGGCATGAAGACCACTAAGAATTTCCCTTTGTGAACTTAGTTGGCTTTGTGGGAAAATGTATATGTTATAATAGACTTAACATAACACTAAATCGCATTTTAAAAAAATGAAAAAGAAAAAATTACCCGCAAGCATTTCGCTCGATCTGGATAATCAATGGTCGTACATGAAAGTTCACGGTGATGAAGGCTGGGAAACGTTTCCATCTTACCTCGATGTATTTATTCCTGTTGTATTAGATGCGCTGGACAGGCTTGATGTTAAAATAACTTTTTTCATTGTAGGGCAGGATGCTGCTATTGAAAAAAACCAACAAATATTAAGGAGCATTGTAGCGCGCGGGCATGAAGTAGGCAATCATTCTTTTCATCACGAGTCGTGGCTTAAAACGTATTCGAAAGAAAAAATAGAAGAAGAAATAATAAACGCAGAAGAAGCAATACTAACGGCAACGGGTACACGAACAAATATGTTTCGTGGCCCTGGCTTTAGCTGGAGTAATGATTTGCTGCAGGTTTTAAAAAAACGTAATTATATTTTTGACGCTTCTATATTGCCAACTTATATTTCGCCGCTGATGCGACAATATTATTTTTGGAATTCAAAACTTTCAAAAGCAGAAAAAGAAAGCCGCAAAGAATTATTCGGTTCATTCAAAGAAGGTTTTTACCCGCTTAAACCGTATAACTGGAAATTTGAAAATAAAAATACGTTATTAGAAATTCCGGTTACCACCATGCCTGTGTTTAAAATACCTTTTCATCAGAGCTATCTTTTATACATCAGTAATATATCCACAGGGCTAATGAAAATGTATTTACGATTTTCCATCTTTATGTGTAAAATAACAAAAACATCGCCGAGTTATTTATTACATCCGCTCGATCTTATAGGAAAAGATCATGTGCCTGCTCTTGCTTTTTTCCCTGGAATGAATATTAAAAGCGAAAGAAAATTAAAAATTTTTGAAACGGCAATAAAAATATTAAAAGATAATTTTGAACTGCTTCCTATGCAAAAATTTGCAGAAAGTTTATCTCCCGATCTTAAAAAAATTGAGCTTAAATAAAAAATTAAACAAATGTTTAATTCAAATCCATTATGAAAATTTTTTCAATCGTTGGCGCCAGGCCACAGTTTATTAAGTTAGCTCCATTATCAAAAGCGCTTCAGGGTTTTCATGAAGAATTTATTGTACATACCGGGCAGCATTACGATTATGCCATGTCAGAAAAAATTTTTAATGATCTTGGAATAAGAAAACCCGATATACATCTTGAAGCCCGCCCTGGTACGCAAGCAG
>JAICZH010000085.1 GCA_025933775.1 Chitinophagaceae bacterium | reverse complement strand
ATATTTTTTTGCATGTTCATTTTGCCTGTTTCATAATTGCAATACCACACATTTTCTTCATCATCTTTTTTCCACCAGTTAGGTATTTTTCTTGATTCATCGCTCCAGTGATCAAATTTGTAAATGCTTTTATTATTGGCGAAAGTAAAATCATAATATCCTATTTTAAACTGTGGAAGCTGATCTTTAATCATATCCTCAAAGGAGCCGTTGCCCATTGTTTTTTTAATATTGGCGGTTACTTCATATTCAATTACAGCTTTGCTTATAAACTGTTGTGCGTATAACCATGACCGTGAGAATACTAAAATCAATAAAAAAAATATTTTATTTTTCATAATTATTTTTTTACAAATATTTATTTTGTTTTGGCAGTTTTATTTTTAAAATCCCATTCAAAGCCGATTGCAAAATATCTTTTAAGCCTGTCGTTAATTGTTTGCGTATAAGTGTTGCTATAAAAACTTCTGTCCACACCAATGTTGCTATTTAAAATATCATGAACAGTAAAGTAAGCGGTAAATTCATTATCCCTGAAAGTGCGCTGCAGGCGGGCATTCCATTGGGTTGAATTTAAATTCGTGTTTATCTGCGGCGTCTTTTGCTGGGTATATATTTGCATGTCGGTGCTTATTGACCAAACTTTTTTATAATAAACTGTTGCATTTACATAAATCGTATTACTGGCGTAATGAATCTTTGTATCATTTTGAGAAGTAGTATTTGAGTTATAATTAAATTGATCATTGATACTAAAATCATACTTTTTTTCTTTTGATTTTGATATCCAAATATTCATACTTGGTGAAAATGTTTTTGAAAAACTTTTTTCGTTGTTAATAATATCAGCATATTTATTATAATTGAGACCGGGTCCGAAATTAAATCTCGTATCAATTTTTTTAGCCTTAAAACCAAAACCGCTGTATAAATACATTGAAATATTTCCATTGGTATTGATAGGTTGGGTAACGGTTTTCCCTGAATCAACATTTATAATCCGGTTATTAGTAATGTCATTATTGGTGAACCGTATATTGAAAGATTGATAAGTGTAAAAGTCTTTAAGAAAATTATAACTATTGTGACTCACATTAAACGAATTCGTGAAAGATGGCTTCAGGTTTGGGTTTCCGATGTATTGATTAAAATAATCATTGTTGTTTCTTAATGGTTGCAATTGATTAATGGTGGGCTGTGTTGTATTTCCATTATAATTAAACCTGATGTTGTGATTGGGTTTATAGGTATAAGTTGCATTTGCATTAGGATAAAAATTTACATAATCTCTTGTGTAATCTTTATTAAAAGTGATATCTTTTAAATCGAAATTGGTAAAGCCGAAACCAGAGCCAATATTTATTTTAAATTTTTTATTGGCAAAATTGATTCTTGCTGATGGAACATTTTGTACAATGCTTTGCTTGAATTGATTGGATAAAGAATCAACCAACTGATCGTATTTATTTGAAAACGGAGTATAACTATAAGTAAGCTGATTATTGGTTCCATAATTATAAGCAACTCTGTAACCCAACTCGAGCGAGTATTCTTTAGCTAACGGTTCCGTATAAACGATTTGGCCGGAAAGGTTTGAAGTAGCTGTGTTGTAATCTTTCATCTGGTCAAGGTTCTGGCTGCCTGAGGGATCACCATCAAAATAAGCCTGGTTAAATGATTTCAAAAAATCTCTTCCCTGGTTATTTAATACATTCCAGTTTCCGCTGAAAGATAATGTCCTCCTGCTTTTATGAAACTTATGCCGGAAAAGAACCGTGCCCGATATTGCATTTTTATCATTATCAGTTTGCAGGTTTCTCATGCTGGTGTTTTTTAAAGTACCGGTATTTCCTTCATTTATTGAATTGGTAATGTTTTCACTTTCGGTATGATAAAAATTTGTATTGGCAGTAATTTTTAAAGAATTCATCGAATCAATTTTCATATCTATAATTCCTCTTATTTTAAAATTATGCCTGTTTACATTATTAATTGCAGTTGAGTTTTCATCTAACACGGAATCGCCCACTTGTGTTTCAGTAAAAGTTTGCGTGTGGTTCGTGTATGCCTGACTGTTATATTTAGGAGAAAGATTAAAATTATATTTGTCATTCCATTTGTTGCTGTATTGAAGTCCGGCATTTACATTAGTCATAAATCCATTTCGCGAATCCACGTAAGGTTCATCATCGTTGTTGCCCGTCCACTGAAAACTTACATCGCCATTATCATCTACGTTCATACTTATATCATCATCACTGCTGTATTTTTGTTCATCCTGCCAGCTAAGCCCGTCCTGTCCTGTGTTTCCATTCAATAAAAATGCAGATAATTTTCTTTTCCCTTTAAAAGTGCTGAACAATAAATTATCATTATAACGGTTCTCATTATTTTGTTTGGTGCCTGCTGTTAGATCTATTTTACCAAAGTATCCGTGCTTTGCATTTTCTTTTAATTTAAGATTGATAGTCTTTTGTGTTTTGCCATCATCAATTCCGGTAAACTCTGCCTGGTCGCTTTTTTTATCAAACACCTGTACTTCTTTTACTGCATCGGCTCTTAAATTTTTTACAGCCATTCCGGGATCATCGCCAAAAAATTCTTCACCATCTACCAAAACTTTTTGAACCGTTTCGCCCATGGCAGTTATCTTTCCATTTTTATCAACTTGAATCCCTGGCAATTTTTTTAATAACTCGCCCACATTAGCATTGGCGGCTACTTTAAAGCTATCTGCTGAATAAATGGTTGTATCGCCTTTAATGCGAAATCCATTTCCTACTTTTATAATTACTGCCTGCAGCAATTTACTTTTTGAAGTAAGGCTTATCATCGGAAGCGCTGCATCATTTTTTACTTCAATATTATCGAGCAAGTCGGCAAAGTATGGATGCGTTGTCATTAAAATATATTTGCCGGCTTCTACATTTTTAAAAATAAATTTTCCATTCGCATCTGTTCGGGTAAATTTATATAATATAGAATCTTTAGGAGTCAATAAGGCAACCACTGCATTTTTTACAGGTTTGTTTTCACTGGTATCTTTTACAGCGCCTGATATTTTTATTGTTTGCGAAAAAGAAGTAAGCGATAAAAAAATTGAAATGATAGTGATAACAGTTAGTTTTTTCATGCAGATTATTTTTGACGGGAAAACTATTTTCTCTTCAATAAATTCCTTAAAGCAAAAATCATTGATTTATTTTCAATAACTTAAACACTATTCTTAAATTTACGTTAAACAAAGAGTGCAATGGTAAGATTCAAAAACTTTTTAATTCCATAAGCAAAAAAATAAACTATAAACCGAAATGAAATCATCTCATCGTAATAAAACAAAAGCTGTAAAGAAATACGAAGAAATAAATTTTGTTGACAGCACCAAACCAGTTTGGAATTATTCTTTGTTTACTGATGAAGACCTCACGAATTTTAAAAACGGATCGCATTACAGCCTTTATAAAAAATTCGGATCGCATCCTTTGAATGTTTTAAATAAAGATGGATATTATTTTTCGGTATGGGCGCCCAATGCCACCAAAATAAGTGTGGTAGGCGATTTCAATAACTGGAACAATGATTCGCATCCATTATTTGTACGTTTGGAAAAATCAGGAATATGGGAAGGATTTATTCCGGGCATTACCGAATTCACAACTTATAAATTTTATATTGTAGGTTATGAAGGCGCTAAATTATATAAAGGCGACCCTTATGCAAATTATTGGGAAGTGCGTCCCGGTACTGCAGCAAAAACGGTTGATCTTACTCATACATGGAACGACGATGCATGGATGAAGAAACGAAAAAAAAACAATTCTCTTGAAGCGCCTTGGAGTATTTATGAAGTGCATCTCGAAAGCTGGATGCGGCCATATCCTTTCAGTGAGTTTTCATTAAATTCTTATGAGGAAACAACAAAACTTTTAGTTCCTTATGTAAAAAAAATGGGGTTCACTCATGTAGAGCTTATGCCGGTAATGGAATATCCTTTCGATGGAAGTTGGGGATACCAATGCACCGGATATTTTGCGCCAACATCACGGTTTGGAGTACCCGCAGATTTTATGAAAATGATTGAAGCATTTCACAACGAAGATATTGGCGTAATACTCGATTGGGTTCCTTCGCATTTTCCATGCGATGCTTTTGCGCTTTATATGTTTGATGGCGCTCATACGTATGAATATGCTGATATGAAAAAAGGATTTCATCCAGACTGGAACTCTTATATTTTTAATTATAAACGAGGAGAAGTGCGATCATTTTTAATCAGCAGCGCACGTTTCTGGTTTGATAAATTTCATATTGATGGAATTCGCGTGGATGCGGTAAGTTCGATGCTGCGGCTCGATTACTCAAGAAAAGAAGGAGAGTGGGAACCGAATGAATTTGGCGGTAATGGAAATATAGAAGCCATTGCTTTTATAAAAAATTTAAATGAAATGGTGTATCGCGATTTTCATGATGTGCAAATGATCGCAGAAGAATCAACCAATCAACCGCAGGTAACCGACTTAACAATTAATGGAGGTTTAGGATTTGGAATGAAATGGATGATGGGCTGGATGCATGATACACTTGATTATTTCAAAACCGATCCATTATTCAGAAAAAATCAACAAGATAAATTTACTTTCAGCATGATGTATTTTTATGATGAAAATTTTATGCTGCCTTTGAGCCACGATGAAGTAGTGCATGGCAAGTCTCCGATGATTTATAAAATGCCCGGCGATGAATGGCAAAAATTTGCCAACCTGCGAGTGTTATATACTTATATGTACACGCATCCCGGAGGTAAGTTGCTTTTTATGGGAGATGAAATTGCACAAACTTCCGAATGGAATTATAATGCAGAAATAGAATGGCATTTGCTCGTGCATGAGCCTCATAAAAAAATGCAGGATTGCGTAAGCGAGCTTAATAAATTATACACCGGCGAGCCAGCTTTGTATGAACATCAGTTTGATAAAAAAGGTTTTGAATGGATAGACCTTGATCATCGCAATGAATCTGTAATGGTATTTATGCGCAAAGGAAAAAGAAAGAAAGATAATATTTTGACCATCTTCAACATGACTCCGGTAAACCGCGAAAACTGGAAAATTTATTTGCATGAAAAAAAAGAATGGAAAGTAATTTTTAATAGTGATAACAAAAAATTCTGGGGCGTTGGTTATTTCGATAATCAAACTATAACAACTACTCTCGTGGATAAAAAAAAGAAATTGTATGAAATAAACCTGCACCTGCCTGCGTTAGGAGCTATAGTATTAAAATGATTATCGCATCATTTATTTAAAATTCTTTATGAAAAACTGTATCCTGATTTTTTTATTTTGTTGGCAAACATGTTTTCTTTTTTCTCAAAATATTGATAGTGCTCAATTTTATTTTAAAAAAGGAATTGAAAATAAAAATGCCCGCCTATTTGCTATTGCAGCAAATAATTTTGATAAAGCAATAAATTTTAATCCTAATTATACAGAAGCATACATTGAAAATGGCAATGTAAATCTTGAAATGCGAAAGATGAATCAGGCGCTTTTAAATTTTACAAAAGCATATCAATTGCAGCCCGCTAATAATGAAGTGATAAAACAATTATCCACTTTATATTTTAATAATCGTCAGTTTCAAAACGCAATTGACCTTGTGCAGAAATGTAATAATTGTTCCGATGCAGATCGCATTTTAGGAATGAGCTATTATAACTTGGAAGATTATGGAAAAGCAGAAACCTATTTGCAAAAAGCGGTAAAACAAAATGATAAAGATGCAGAAGCAGCCTACACTTTGGGCCGTACTTATCTTGAGCTTGAAAATGAAAAAGCAGCGATTGTGCAATATCAAAACGCTATAACGGTAACGCCTAACCGAAATACATGGATGTATGAACTCGGTCTCATTTATTACAACCGGGAAGATTATAAAAATGCTGTAAAATATTTCAACATGGCGGCTGATAACGGATATAATAAAACAAATGATTATATCGAAAATCTTGGTTTTGCCCAGCTATATACCGGCGATGTTGAAAACGGAATGAAATCGCTCAATGAAGTGCTTACCAGAAAACCCAACAATAAAGAACTTATTAATAACATTGCTTATGCTATGTATGAAACCAAACGTTATGATGATGCACTTGTTTACTTTCAAAAAATGCTTGAGTTAAATCCTAAAGATGCTTCGTCATTATTTATGGCCGGACTGATTTTTCAAAAGAAAGGTGAAAAAGAAAAGGGCCAGAAAATATGCGATAAAGCCATTGAGATGGATCCTTCACTTGCAAGAAACCGCCAAAAAAGAGAAATGCCGGGCGGTTTATAAAATGAAATACTTTCAAATATTTTCACATTAATTTTTTTTTTATCCATAATGTTTTTTAAGCTTTTGTAAAAAACATTATTTATTGATGTTTTTACCGTTACTATATTAAGGTGTTTTTGCGATTGATTGTAGAATATATAGTTGTTAATTTTAAAATAAGTCGTTTCCAAAACTTTAACCTATGAAAAAAATTTACATTTCGGTTATATTTTTATCCATATTAATTTCAGTAAAAAAAATTAATGCACAATGCACTTGTTCCGATGGATCAATTCCTGATTCAATATCATACAGCCAATATTTTGATTCAATTGTAACAACCAATACTACCATTTCTTTTCCGCAATTTGATCCTTCAGTAGGAGTTTTAAAATGTTTTAAATTAAAAGATACTGTAACAACCATTGCCAGTTATAATTTAGAAAATGATCTTCCGGATTCTGATGAATATAATTTTGAAACCTTCCGAAGGTCGCAATTCACGGGGCCTGGCAGCTTTTTTAGTTCCGTTACTTCTTCACCAAAAGATTGGGGACCTTATGATTTAGCGCCAAAAGATTCTGCAGGCGATAATGTTGATGTGGGTCCGGACACAACTTTTTATAACAATTATTCAGAAAAATACGGCTCATCCAATGCTGCATTTTATGGCACCGGAACTGTTGATTTTAATTATCTCACTACAAGCACTTTTACCATTTTAACCGGAAGTGATAACGCTATTTTTAAATTACGGGCTTTTACAAGATTGGGTGTAGAATTAACTTATTATTGGTGTCCTCAAATTGTATTGGAATCGCATCTTCTAAATTTTACTGCAACGGTGCAAAACAACAATGTTCTTCTTCAATGGGAAGCAAATGATCCGCAATCAACAGATAAATATGAAACAGAAGTCAGCGCTGATGGAAAAGAATTTAAAAATTTGGGAGAGGCTGCTGTTGCATTTTCGGGTAGCCCTCACCGTTATAAATTTATTTATACACCTGATAAAAATTTTACCGGCAATTTATTTTTCAGAATAAAACGAACAGGTGATCAGGAAAAATTTTTCTATTCTGAAATTCGTGCAGTTGTAATAAATAAAAATAATAATGCATCTTATTCTGTGTATCCCAATCCATCAATAACCGGCATTAATATTCAGATCATAAAAAACACAGGAGGAGCGTATGAAGTAGCATTGATTAACAGCTATGGTCAAATTAATTTTTTAAAAAAATATTCTTTTACACAAGGCGGCAGCATCAATATAGAATGGCCGCACAAGCCTGCTGCAGGCATTTATTATCTTAAAGTAAAAGATTTAAAAAATAATACAGAACAGATTGAACGATTACAAATAATGTAAATGACCTTGTAATAATTTCACGCAAGGTCGCTAAGTAAACAGTTTTGCAGGCTTTGCATCTTATAAAACTTTGCGTGAAATTTCTTTTAAAAATTAATTCATCATCAGCACATTTACGCTGCGTTGTAAAATATTAAATGCAATTTCTGCCATCAGGTTTTCCCTGTCAAGCGTGGGATTTACTTCAGTAATTTCAAAGCAACATATTTTGTGATTCTGCATAAATTTGCTTACCAGGTCTTCAGCTTCTCTTTCTTTAAGCCCATTGCTTACAGGGGTTCCGGTTCCTTTTGTAATGGATGAATCGAGGCAATCCACATCAAAGCTTACATAAATATCCGTGCATTCCGTTAAGAAACGTAATGCAGATCGCACCACATTTTCCGGGCCTTTACGCCTTACTTCTGCCGAAGTAATTACTTTCATTCCATATTTTTCTATCAAATATTTTTCTTCTTTTTCATAATCTCTTAATGAAATAAATACAATGTCTTCGGGTAAAACCTTAGGTGAAATTTTTCCAATATTTTTTAATTGTTCCCATTGCTTTTTTGTTTTTTCATCTGGCTCATGCACTTTACTGTCTTCATTATCTTCAGCAATAGATGCTGAAAGTGGCATCCCGTGCATGTTTCCGGATGGCGTTGTATAAGGTGTATGCAGGTCGGCATGTGCATCAATCCAAATAAGGCCGAGACGGCTATTGGGTTTTGCAGTTTTAATACCAGCAATAGTTCCACATGCCGTGCTATGATCTCCGCTTATCACTACCGGAAAAAAATTATTTTTAATAGTTTCTTTCACTGCTTTAGAAACTTTTTCGCACATGATCAATACGCCATTAATTCTTTTTGCGTATGGCGATTGTATCGGTTCAAATAATAAATTATTTTCTGTTTCTACTTTTTCTGAAGGAAAATGAACAAAGAAGTTACTCATAAAATCGAGCGCTGCAATTTTTATTGCATCAATGCCAAGACTTGCTCCGCGTGTGCCTGCGCCAATTTCGCTGGGCACTTCAATTAATTTTATATTTTTCATAAAATTATTTTGGGTATCATTTATTTTTTGTTCTGACAAATCTATTCAATAAAAAATAATGAAAATAACATCAATCAAAAATGCAATTGATTTGCGGGTTATCAATCCACAATTCTACATTAAAATTTCTGGCATTATTTAGATACAGCAATCGTGGGAACATGGCTGTGGTAGGCCAGTTTCTTGGTATGGGTGGTTTTAAAAAGCTGGGTTAAAATACCATGTTTTCTCGGAACAGTGATAATGGTATCAATATTTTTTGCTTCGGTAAATTGATGAATGCCATCTAAAAAATCATAAGCTCTTAAAAAAGAAAATTCAGGATTATAGCTGTTGAGTTTATCTTCCATCGTTTCACGTTCAATTTTAAAATCATCTGTTAATTCAATGTAATGCTCGCTGTCAACATTCAAAATATTTAAATTCGGTTTTAAGAAATCCAAAACTTTTTTAACCGTGTTAAAGGGAATTGTTCGGGCAACATCTTTAAAGTCCGACACAAAAAGTACATTTTTAATTCCTTTAAATTTTGCTTCCGGCGGAATGATCATTACAGGAATATTAATGTGCCTTATTACATTAAGCGTATTGGTTCCCATGAATACCTGCTTGAGCCGCGAACTGCCTGTAATGCCCATTATCACCATATCAATATTATTGCTTAATACATATTTTTCTACATTGTCAATAAATGATCCTTCTTCCGAATCAATAATAATTTTTTGATTGGCGGAGGGTTTAAGCTGGTCTTTTAAAGCATTTAATTCTGATTCAGTAACCATTTTTCGGGAGCCTTCTTCTCTGTCAGTTAATGCAGAAAAACTGATGGTGCTGTAAGCATGATATAAAATTATTTCAGCATCCGGAACATCTTGTGTAAGCGCAACAGCATATTCTGCGGCATTTTCTGAAGTAGTAGAGAAATCTACGGGAACTAAAAATGTTTTCATGTAAAAAAATTTTTGCAAATGTAAATAAAATGCATTCTACAAAAAATTACAATATGAATGATATTTAAAATAAAAAAAATATGCGTTGTGAAAAAGGTGTGCATAATTATAAAACCTAATTCATTTCAATAAAAATTTCTTTATAACATAACCAATATATTTGCGAGAACCTGCCAAAAGCAGGTTTTAAAAAATTTTACCCGTGAAATTAAAAAGTCTTGAAATAAAAGGTTTTAAAAGTTTTGCCGACAAAACGACGCTCAATTTTGATGAAGGAATTACCGGAGTGATTGGGCCAAATGGTTGCGGCAAAAGTAATATTGTTGACAGCATCCGTTGGGTAATTGGTGAGCAAAAGATAAGTCAATTACGAAGTGAAAACTTAGAAAGTCTTGTGTTCAATGGCTCCAAAACCCGCAGTGCAAGCGGACTTGCAGAAGTTAGCCTTACATTTGACAATACAAAAAATTTATTGCCTACTGAGTTTAACACGGTAACGATTACACGAAAATATTATAAGAATGGTGAAAGCGAATATCGCCTCAATGATGTAAGCTGCAGGCTTAAAGACATTCATAATCTTTTTATGGATACCGGCGTAAGCACCGACAGTTATGCAATTATTGAATTGGGAATGGTGGATGATATTATAAAAGATAAAGAAAACAGCCGGAGAAGAATGTTGGAACAAGCCGCAGGAATTTCAATTTATAAAACAAGAAAACGTGAAGCGAAATTAAAGCTCGAAGCAACAGAGCAAGACCTGGCACGCATTGAGGATTTACTTTTTGAGATCAATAATCAATTAAAAACGCTGGAGAGTCAGGCAAAGAAAGCAGAAAAATATTATGAAATAAAAAAAGAATATCGCGAAGTAAGCATTGAGCTTGCAAAGGCTGCGCTGGAAGGATTTAATATCACTTATAAAGATTTAAATGAACAGCAAAAAAATGAAACGGATAAAAAGATTCAGGTTGAAACAGAAATAGCAACGCGCGAAGCCGACATTGAAAAAGAAAAAATAAATTTTATTGAAAAAGAAAAAGCATTACAAATACAGCAACATTCATTCAACGAATTAAACAACATCGTTCGGGAAAAAGAAAATGAAAAAAACCTTAGCTCGCAACGTTTGCAATATTTGAAGGAAAGAGAAACTAACTTAAAAGATTTTTTGCAAAAGGCCGAAGGGCAATTAAAAGGAATTGAAGATAGCATTGCATTTACCAAACAACAGGTAAATGATGAAGAAATAAAATTGAATGAACAAAAAGAACAACTCAATTTATTAAGACAAAATGTTGATGAAAAAAGAAATGTATTTGATGAAAAAAGAACAGCGGTAGATGGATTGCGCCAGCAACAAATGAGCCTGCAAAAAAATTATTTTGATGCAGAAAAAAAAGTTGCTGTTGCCGATACCACTATTCATAATATTGAAAGAACAATAACACAAATTGAAGATGAACAAAGCCAGCGAAAACAAACGCTTGAAAAACTTGACGTAGAGAAAGTGCAAAAAGAAAATGAGCTGAATGAAAAGAAAACTTCATTGGAACAATTGAAGCAGCACAATGATTTTACAAAAGAACAAATCCTTGAAACACAAGCCACGCTTGAGAAATTAAGAAGTAATTTGGCTGAAGAAAATCGCATACTTGATGCAAGGCAAAATGAACACGATCTTTTAAAAAGCCTTATTGATACAATGGAAGGCTATCCTGAAAGCGTAAAATTTTTGCATAATAATAAAGCCTGGAATGATACGGCGCCCATTCTCAGCGATATTATTTATGTGAAAGAAGAGTTTCGTACGGCGCTTGAAAATGTATTAGAACCGTTTTTGAATTATTATGTTGTTGAAAATATAAACGAAGGTCTTACAGCCATTCATTTGTTAGATAATAATAAAAAAGGTAAAGCCAATTTTTTTCTTCTCGATAAATTAAATTCTTTTGAAAATAAAAATGGCCATCCTGTTGAAGGAACTATTCCTGCCATGTCGGTTGTGGAAGTGGATGAAAAATATAAACATCTTGCCGGTTATCTTTTAGGAAATGTTTTAATTGCAGAAAATGAAGATGCTTTGCAGAATACTAACGGTTATGTGGTGCTCGAAAAAAATGGTAAATATGTAAAAGGAAAATATTCTCTTACCGGTGGAAGTGTAGGATTGTTTGAAGGAAAAAAAATAGGCCGTGCAAAGAATCTTGAAAAAATTGCAGAAAAAATTGCTGCACAGCAAAAAAAAGTTAATGAATTAAAATTAGTTATTACAAAACGATCCAATGAAGTAATTGCATTTAATGAACAGTTGAAAGAAAATGTAATACAACAAACACAACAACAAATTAATGAGTTGATCAATTCTTCTTTTTCTATTCAAAATAAAATTGAAAATATAAATAACCAGCAAATGCTGGCTGGTACAAGATTAGCAGACTTGAACAATCAGTTAACGCAAAACCATTCGGCGATTAATGATACAAGGTCGTTGCTTGCATCATTACAATCGGAGGTGAAACAGTTGGAAGAAAAATTAAAAATTGCTTCTGATGAATTTGCCGGCGCAGAAAATGAATTTAATACAATAAATGAATTATATAATGAAAATAATTTGTTGCTTGCAAAGCAGCAAAGCAAATTAAATTCTTTACAACAGGAATTGGTTTTTAAAACCAACCAGTTCAATGATCTTTCTGAACAGCGCCAACTGAGCCATCAGCAATTGAAAGAAGTGAATGAAAATATGACGACTTGCAATAATGAATTGCAGCAGCTTGAACAAAAAGTTATTTCATTATTAAAAAATAAAGATGCTGAAGAAAAAAAATTAAACGAAGCAGATCAGGCATATTATAATTTAAGAAATGAATTGAATGATAGAGAAAGTGAATTACGCCATCAGCAAAAAGCAAAAGAACAATCTGATTTTTTATTGAATGAAATAAAAGATAAGCTCAATGAATTGAAATTGCATCTGGCAGGAATGAAAGAAAGATTGAGCGTAGAATTTAAAGTTGATCTGGATGCAATATTAGATGAAGAAAGAAATTCAGATACTTCCCTTGAAGATTTACAGGAAAAAAGTGATCGCATGAAAAAGCGATTGGAGAATATGGGCGAAATAAATCCAACAGCGATTGAAGCATTTACTGAAATGAAAAAAAGATATGAATTTATTGTGGAACAAAAAAATGATTTGGTAAGTGCAAAAGATTCGCTCATGCAAACGATAGAAGAAGTGGAACTTACTGCCAATCGTTTATTTTTAGAAACATTTAATAAAGTAAGAGAAAATTTTCAAAATGTTTTTAAAGCATTATTTACCGAAGATGATACGGCCGATATGATTTTGGAAAATCCTGAAAACCTTGCTGAAACAGGGATTGATATTGTTGCCAAGCCAAAAGGAAAACGACCTACCACGATTACACAATTAAGCGGCGGAGAAAAAACCTTAACCGCAACTGCACTTTTGTTTGCTATATATTTAATAAAACCTGCGCCATTTTGCATACTTGATGAAGTAGATGCGCCGCTTGATGATGCCAACGTTGGCAAGTTCACACAAATGATTCGCAAGTTCAGTAAAGAATCTCAATTCATTATTGTTACGCATAATAAAATGACAATGGCTTCGGTAGATGTAATTTATGGAGTAACGATGCAGGAAGCCGGCGTAAGCAAATTGGTTCCTGTTGATTTCAGGGGGTTGGAACATGAGTTGGTGAATTAAATAAATTTTTTCAAACCCAACCGGTTTCCCAAAACCTGTTTGTATTTGAAGCACTATTTTCGTTTATGCGTGACCGTTAGTAATTATTTTTAATATGTAAATAATTAGACTATCGGTTCATTTTAATATTACAATTTTGTCATAAAGCTGTACTTTTTCCAAACTTATATCAAAGTTGTTAACAATTGTATAAATTTTTTTGGTTAAATTTTTTTTTAGTTTTATTTTAGAGGTCAATTTTAAAACCTAACATTTTTAATTAACTTGATTATGAGAAAAAAAATCCTGCTTAGCTGGCTCTTTGTTGTGTGTTGCATTGCGCAAACGATTGCACAACGAAGCGTTACCGGAAAGGTAATAGATGCCAATAACAATCCCATCCCAAATGCCTCCGTAACCGTAAAAGGCGATGTAGTCGGTACCAATACGGATAACAATGGCAATTTTATTATCACCTTGCCCAAAGGCAAAAAAGCGATTACAGTTAGTTCAATAGGTTACGATCCCCAGGACGTAATAGTGAACGGTAATAATGTTTCTGTAAATTTGAAAAGCCGTATTACTACATTAAATGATGTGGTAGTTACGGGTTATGGTTCACAAAAGAAAAAAGATATTACCGGTTCCGTAGCGGTAGTTAATGTAAAAGATTTAAAGCAAGTGCCATCGGGTACAACAGAATCTTT
>JAICZH010000048.1 GCA_025933775.1 Chitinophagaceae bacterium | reverse complement strand
CAATTGGGAAATGGATTTACAGCCACTGCTGATATACTTTATACAAAAGATATTAATGCAGTAAAAATGCGCAATGCAAATTTGAAAGATCCTACAGGAACCTTATCCGGTGCAGATAACAGGCCATATTATCCTTCCACTCAAACAGGCGCTGATAAATTTATATATCCAAATATTGGTTCTGTAATTGTTCTTGAAAATACCAAAAAAGGATATTCGTTTTCTGCTACTGCACAATTATCCAAATCTTTTGCTAACGGCTTTTATGGATCACTGGCTTATACCTACACTGTGGCAACTGAAATTAGCCCCAATCCAGGCTCACAGGCTACTTCTGCATGGCAATCCATCATCAATGTAGGAACGCCTAACAATGAAGAGTTGTACAATTCAGCTTATGCCATACCTCACAGAATTGTGGGAACTATTTCTTATCGCAGGGAATATGCAAAACATTTTGCCAGCACCTTATCTCTTTATTATGAAGGAACGGCACAGGCTAATTATAGTTATATAATCGGCGGCGATCTTAATGGTGATGGTAACAACTCATCCGATCTTATGTATATTTATCCAAAAGGGTCAGATGTTCCTTTTGCTGATTTTAAAAATGCTAACGGCACCGTAAAATATACGATTGCACAGCAACAAGCAGCTTATGATCAATTTATAAGCAATACAAAATATCTAAAAAAACATGAGGGACAATATGCCGAAAGAAATTCTGCATTAACCCCGTGGTACAATCGCGTGGATGCAAGGTTTTTGCAAGACTTTTTTATTGAGGCTGGTGGCGTGAAGCACACGCTTGAGTTTAGCGTGGATGTATTAAACCTTCCTAATTTGCTCAATAGAAATTGGGGAAGCAAAGATTTATTTACAATAAATAATCCGCTTACCAAAAAGTCTGTTGATGCAAATGGCAACCCGCTTTATAACCTTGCTGAGTTTAATAAGGCTTTGGTAACAACTCCATTTCAAAAAAATTATACCACCTTAAGTACGTGGGGAATGCAATTGGGTTTACGATATATATTTTAATGAATAATTTTTTTAAAACAAAAACGCCCTGAAATTTTTCGGGGCTTTTTTATTAGAAAGATTTTCGAATAGCCGTAACCGTTATAATTCAATTCAATTCAATTCAATTCAATTCAATTCAATTCAATACTATTTTTTTGTAAATAATTTTTTGATGTTTTCTTTCTTTTGTTTGGAAACGGGTAATTGCTTTTTGTTTTCTAATAATAAATATCCACCGTCTTCTTTTACAAAACTTGTAATAAATTTTTTATTTACCAGATGCGATTGATGACACCGAATAAAACCATAATCATTTAAAAGTTCTTCATAAAAATAAATGGGCTTTGATATGATAAGTTTTTCTTCGTTGTTTAAATAAAAAGTTGTGTAATTATTGGAAGATTCGCACCGGATAATATCTTTCGGATTTACAAATCGTATTTCCTGCGCAGTGGGCAACGCAATCCTGTGCTCGTTGTGGTTTTGATTTTGTTTTATTAATTCCAGAAGATTTTCTAATTGATAATTTTTTTTCTTTTGAAGGTTTTTATCAATTACTTTTTTTACGGCAATTTTTAATTCTGCCACATTAATGGGTTTTAATAAATAATCTATTGCGGCAAATTTTACGGCTTGTATTCCGAAATTATCATACGCAGTTACAAAAATTACTTCAAAAGAATATTCATGTAAAGATTGTAATAATTGAAAACCATTTTTTCCCGGCATTTGAATATCGAGAAAAACCAGATCAGGATTATTTTTTAAAATAATTTTTTTACCATCATCCGCATTATGAGCGGATGCAATTACATTTACTTCCGGGCAATGTTTTAAAAGCAATTCGGTAAGGTTGGTAACATTAATAATTTCATCATCAATGATAACGGCGTTTATCATTTATTTCAGATTATATTTTTAAAAATTATTTGCACAACGGTTTCATTATTTACCCGGAATATTTTTTTATCAATACTTTGTTCTTTATTCATTTTATTCAGCAATGTAATTCTGTCGTTGGTGAGTTGCCATCCAAAACCATTTTTATTTGCATCATCGAAACCGGCGCCGTTGTCTTTTATTTCTGCAATTAAATTGTTATCGCCAATAAAAAAATGAATCGTAACATTTCCTTTTTCTCTGAGCGCTGAAACCCCATGTTTTATTGCATTTTCAACCAGTGGCTGTAATAACAAAGAAGGAATTTCAATTTCATTTGTTTTAATATTTGCATCCACATTCATTTCATATTTAAAACCAAAACGAAGCTGCTCAATTTTTATGTACGTTTCTAAAATGGCAATTTCTTTTTCGAGCGGTTGAAATATTTTATCACTTTGCGCCAAAGTGTTTCGCATCAAATCACTGAATCCGGAAAGATAATAATTAGCGTCATTTATTTTATTGGAATTAATTAATCCCTGGATGGAGCTGAGTGCATTAAAAATAAAATGTGGATTGAGTTGAGAGCGGATGGCTTTGAGTTCGAGACTAAGTTTAGCTTTTCTTTTTCTTTCCTCTATAAGTTTTTTGTTATAAAAAATAAATATCAGAACCATTAATAAAAAAGCTGTAACAATACCCGTTATAAACTTAAAAGTATTTGTTTGATACCATTGCGGCAACACATAAAAAGTTTTTTCCCAAATATTTTTAGGATAATTAATATAGCGAACTAATAAAGTGTAATTGGTATTAGATTGCAATTTTGGAATTATAATTAAATGACCGGTTTTATGCCATGTGTTATCAATTTCATCACCATTCGTAAGTTTATATTCAAGAGATGAATCAGGAAAATCTACATTTTGTTTTCTGAAATAAAACGCAAGTTTAGAAGAAGGAAAATATTTTTCACCATTGTTACCTGAGCTGTAAAGTGGCGGCCAATAAGCATAAAAAGAATTTATGCTATTCATTTCCTTCTCTTTTTTTTCAATAGCGCTTTGAATAAAAGAAGCTGTGTTATTCGATGAAGCTGAATCGTGCCACATCATTGCAAGAAAAGGCGTAACAGGTAAAGCAATTCTTTTAATACTGTAGCTTGAAATTTGTTGAAGTATATTTTTATTTCTTATCTCGAGAAGAATGCTGTCATTTATTTTGAGAGTATCATTAAATATCCAATAATTTTTTCTGATCATGCCGGAAAATCCTTTTACATTTTTCAGCGTATCTAAAAAAGAAACCGAATTATAAACATCATTCCAATCGCTATTTATTTTATTATTTATCGTTATTCTTGTTTGAAGATTTTTTAAATTAAAGAGATTACTGTCTGTTTTGGATGAATCTATAAATATTCCGGCAGCCGTTCCGTGAAAACGATTTTCTTTACTTGTTTCGTTAATGCTTATTCCCAAAACAGGTCCTGTTATTACAAAATGTTCTGTTTCGAAAGGTGATTGAATAAATATCGGAGAAACTTTTCTTGCTGAATCATAAATAAAATTATTGGAGAAGTAGATGATAGTATTATTGTATTTGAAATACATTTGGGCAAAAGAAAATCTGAACAGGTTACAACAAATGAATATTAAAATAAAAATTACTCTCTTCATTTTATTTTGATTTGCTGTCAAAAGTTGTATAAAAAAAATTATTAAAGAAGAGAAATGAGAATTTGTATTGGATTAGTGTGAATTCAACCTTCATCCGGCTTCTTCGACAAAATACTCAGCTCGAGGTAATGTAATTTTTTTAAATAATATTCTTCTTTAAAACCGGCGCTTAAAAAAATTTCTTTATGAACAGGATTGGCATACATCACATAAATTTTTCTTTCATTTTCTTTTAATGATGAAAGAATGTTTTTTACAACTTTCAGCATAATTACATGATCAAATGGATTAAAGAAAAAGAAAACCGTTTCATCTTTTTTTATTTTATAATTAACCGCATCATCATAAATAATATTAAAATTTACTGTGAAAAATGTTTGTACTTGTTGAATATTTTTTTCTGCTGCTACACACAAAGCTTTCGCAAAGTCAATACCAGTAATGGTTGTAAAGCCATAATGTGCTGCAACAATCAGCACTCTACCTTTGCCGCAACCAAAGTCTGTGATGTTTTTATTTTCGTGTAAGCGTGACAGATAGCTCAATCCTTTTTCAATTAAATAATAATTGCAAGCCTGGTAAATGGATGCATGATTAATGTTATCACCTTTCACAGAAATTTTTTTCAGCCTGTCTAATTCTATTGTATGAAGTTTATATTTTCTTTCTCCTTTTATTTCATGATAAATGCTAAAAAAAGCAAAAGGAAAACTCCAGTTCATTCCTACAAAAAACCAATATCTTATATAATAAATCAACTTCATTATACAGATTGCATTTAATTAAGTTCATTTTCAGAAAGCCTGAAATCAATAACTTTTAATTGAAGATTTTTTTCGCCGTTCCATTCATTTTCATCAATGGTATAAACAATATCAATTGGTTTTTTCATTTGCAGTAAATAAAATTTTTCAGCCATGTTAAAACCTATTCCTGTTAACACAATATTATCTTGCTTTAATACAAAACGTATGTGCAGTTCTTTCACAATCTTTGACCATGAAGTATCCAGCACATTTCTTGTAACAAAGACGGGGCGCATGTTTTCAGGGCCATAAGGTTCCATTTGCGTGATGATATTATAAAAGCTTTTGGTAATACTTTTAAAATTTATTTCAGCATCAATTATAATTTCGGGAACCAGTAAATGCGGTGGTATTGTGTATGAAACAATTTCTTCAAACTTATTACTGAATGCTTTTATATTTTCAGGCATCAGCGTTAATCCGGCGGCTGCAAAATGGCCGCCATAGCCAATTAAATATTCGCGGCATTCATGAATGGCTTCATACAAATTAAAACCAGGAACACTGCGTGCACTGCCACCAATATATTCGCCGCTTTGCGCAAGCACAACAGTTGGCCGATAATATTTTTCAATGAGCCGGCTCGCAACAATGCCTACCACACCTTTATGCCAGTGTGATTGAAAAACTACAGTTGTTTTTTTATTAATCAAAACATCATCACTTTCAATAATTGCGAGGGCTTCTTCTGTAATATTCGTATCTGCTTCTTTACGATCGGTATTATCGCTGTGCAACATTTCAGCATAATATTTTGCTTTGCTAAAATCATCTTCAATAAACAGCATCACAGCTTTTGTAGCATCATCCATACGGCCCGCAGCATTTACACGCGGCGCAATAATAAAAACAACGTTATTGATTGAAAATTTTTTTTGATGACCGCTCAATTCTATCAATGCTTTAATGCCTGCAGAAGGATCGGTATTTAATTTTTGTAAACCATAATAAGCCAGGATTCTATTCTCACCGGTGATGGGAACAATATCAGCGCCGATGGCTGTTACCACCATGTCGAGATAGCAAAAGTATTCATCTTCGTTTACGCCTAACCTTTGTGAAAGAGCAGTAATAAGTTTGAAGCCCACACCGCATCCACAAAGCTCTTTGTAAGGATAAGCGCAATCTTTTTGTTTTGGATTTAAAATAGCGATCGCAGGCGGCAATTCATGATCGGGAAGATGGTGATCGCATACAATAAAATCAATACCTAACGTAGATGCGTATCCTATAAGTGATACTGATTTTATTCCGCAATCGAGCGAAATGATTAGTTGAAAATTATTTTCTTTGGCAAAATCAATTCCCATCTTGCTTACGCCATAACCTTCGCGATAACGGTGCGGCACATAAAACTTAATATGTTCTTCTTTATAAATTTTTTTTAAAAAACGAAACATGCAAGCCACGGCTGTTGTTCCATCTACATCATAATCTCCAAACACTAAAATTTTTTCATTGGTATCAATTGCTTTTAAAATTCTGTCAACCGCTTTATCCATGTCTTTCATTAAAAACGGATCATGAAGTTGAGAAAGCTGCGGCCTGAAATAATCTTTTGCTTTTTCAAAAGTATCTATACCTCTTTGCACTAAAATTTTACAAAGAGCCATATTTATATTATTAAGCGAATGTTGTACCGCAGTAACTTTATTTTCATCTGTTGATAATATTTTCCATCTTTTATTCATACTGTTTTAATTAGCTAATTAGCCAATTAAGAGTTTCAATTTATTAATCTGTCGAAAAGGTTTGTAAATTAAATATAATTATTGGCACATTGGCATATTAGCACATTAGCTAATTAGTACTTTCTATCAGTTGTAAATAAAACCAACTCCTCCAATCCTTTCCTGATGTCGCTTTCAGGGAATTGAAATAAAATTTTTAAAGCTTCATCGCGGTATTCTGTCATTTTTTTTTCAGCATATTTTATTCCCCCTGAGTCTATCACTTTTTGTAAAACATATTTAATTTTTGCCGGGTCTTTGTTTTGATTTTTTATAATGTAAATAATTTTTCTTTTATCAGATGCATCCACATTGTTTAATGTATAAATAAGCGGCAGGGTAAGTTTTTTTTCTTTAAGATCGTTTCCGGTTGGCTTGCCTACATTTTCATTTCCGTAATCAAAAAGATCATCTTTTATTTGAAAAGCGATTCCTGTTTTTTCGCCAAACAATCTCATTTTTTCGGTGATTGCTTCATTGTTACTCGTGCTCCATGCTCCCACAGCACACGCAGAAGAGAGCAGGGACGCGGTTTTGCTCCGTATAATTTCAAAATAGGTTTCTTCTTTAAGATTTAATTTCCTTGATTTTTCTAATTGAAGTAATTCGCCTTCGCTCATTTGTTTTACAGCATCCGATAAAATATGAAGATGTTTAAAATCTCCGGCATCTGTTGAAAGAAGCAATCCTTTTGAAAGTAAATAATCGCCAACGAGTACGGCAATTTTATTTTTCCATAAAGCATTTATTGAAAAAAAACCTCTTCGCTCCAATGATTCATCCACTACATCATCATGTACCAAAGTGGCTGTGTGCAATAGTTCTACCAAAGCGGCTGCGCGGTAAGTGGATTCATTCACTGCTCCATGCAGTTTTGCGCTTAAAAAAACAAACATCGGCCTGAGTTGTTTGCCCTTTCGTTTAATAATGTATTTCATTATCCGGTCAAGCAAAGGAGTATTGCTTTTTACTGACTCAGTAAATTTTTCTTCAAAAATATTCAGCTCTTCTGCAATAAGATCTTTGGAAAACTTCATGATTAATTAAAAATGGCAATATAAGTAAAACCAATAAGTATATAAGCAAATGGTTTTATGCAGGAAGATAGATTTGAGACTGTAATAAAATTTATTTCAATAAACCCATTGCCAATAAAAGCGCAATAAGCTTTTACAACAAAAATTGTTTACGAAATTATGACGATATATAAATCGTTCAAAATCTAAATAATTGCTAAAAAAAGTTTGAATTCTGATATTCGTTTAATATTTTTGCCAATAATCAAATAGTTATCATTACTAATCGTTGTTATCATTACTAATCATTAATCAAAAAGTTATGGCAAGCAAAAAGTACAAATTATTATTACTGGGGATATTATATTTAATATCCTTTAGTGTTTATGCACAAGACACAGGAGTGTATAATATTTATGACTCAAGCGTAATCTCCTCAAAAGGGCAAGCGCAACAAAATGAGTTCATGAATAATACCTACGATTTTCCTGCGAAACCTCGTAATGAAACTGAAATTGGTATTTCCGCCGGAATGTTTTCGGTGAGCGGCGACGTATCAGCGAAATTACCAACCATTGGAGCTGCGATTCACATTCGTAAAGCATTGGGTTATCTTTTTTCTTTAAGAGCGCAATATGTTTATGGAGTGGCTAAAGGATTAAATTGGAAACCTTCTTATGGGTATAAAAATGATCCGGTTTGGGCTTCTTATAATTCAGCAGCATTGCAGCCTGTTTATTACAATTATCGCGCCCATGTTCAGGACCTTAGTTTACAAGGAATTTTTACTTTAAATAATATTCGTTTTCATAAACAAAAAACGGGATTTGTTCTTTATGGCGGTGTAGGTATTGGTGCCACCCTTTACAACACGAAGGTTCAGGTACCGGAAAGTTTTAGCTCTATCACTTTTATATCGCCCATAACCGGCGATGGATATGCCAAGAGAAAAGATACCAGGAAACAATTGAAAGATTTATTAAAAAATGTTCCTTATACCGATGCTGAAAATAACAGAAACAACACTTCTCATTTAGGAGATAATACTTTAAGAGCTTCCGGAACTATATTAGGCGGAGTAGCATTTAAGCTCAGCAATCGTATTAATCTTGCTTTGGAAGACAGATTCACTTTTATAAAAGATGATTTATTGGATGGACAACAATGGCAGGAACATCCGGTAACTGATCCTGTACAAACAAGAGATTACGATTCTTATAATTATGCTTCTGTAGGATTAAATTTCAATCTTGGCAAAAAAGCTGTTGAACCGCTTTGGTGGATCAATCCGCTCGACTATGCTTACAGCGAAATCAATAATCCCAAGCACATGAAAATACCAAAACCAGTATTTGATGATGCAGATGGCGATGGCGTGGTTGACCAATTGGATAAAGAACCCAACACACCAGCAGGTTGCCCGGTTGACACACACGGGGTTTCGAGAGATACTGATGGAGATGGCGTACCAGATTGCAAAGACAAACAATTAATTACTCCAACTGAATGCCAGCCCGTAGATGCAGACGGAGTGGGCAAATGCCCTGATCCTGAATGTTGCAAAAACATGGTAATGGCCGATACCAATAAATGCCATATCGGAGATTTGCCAAGTGTTTCTTTCAGGAAAAACAGCAGCAGCATCAGCAGCGATGCAAAAGCCATGTTAGCAACAGTAGCTTCTAAATTAAAAGATAATGCAGATTGTGGAATAATGATTACAGGTTATCCCGCAGCATCAAAAGCTTCACAGGCTTTATGTAATAAAAGAACTGCAGCAATCAAAGCTTATTTAACAGAAAAAGAAGGAATCAGTGCAGATCGTGTGGATGTTAATTGCGAAGTAGGCGGCGGCGATGCAAACACGGTTGATATAAAAGCAAAATAATAAAAGCGCCAACTTTTTGATTAAAAATAAAAAGGGCTGTCCCAAAAAGGCAGCCCTTTATTTTTAGTATTTGCATCAGAAAAAATTCACAGCAAGTTTCAGGTTGGTTTATTTTTTCATAACAATAAAAATAATATGGTAAGTTGCTTCTTGAAATTTATTTAGGAATAAATCCACGCTTTCATAATTTTATATCATGAAAAAATATACATCGTTACTTTTAATTACTCTCAGTTTTTTTATCTTCTCTTTTTGCAACGCACAAACAAATGGATGGAAAAATCTATTTGATGGCAAAACATTGCACGGATGGAAAAAGCTTGCCGGCAATGCAAATTATTCTGTTGAAGATGGAATGATTGTAGGAACAACTGTTTTAAATTCAGGCAATACTTTTTTAGCAACTGAAAAAGAATATAGCGATTTTATTCTTGAGCTGGATATTAAAATTGAAAGTGTGAAAGGAAATTCCGGCGTACAAACGAGAAGCCATTATAACCCTGCAGGTCACAATGGTAAAGGTTTGGTGTATGGAAGACAAGTGGAAGTGGATCCATCCGATCGCAAATGGAGTGGTGGCATTTATGATGAGGGAAGAAGAGAATGGTTGTATCCCCTCACGCTGCATACTCAGGCACAGGATGCATTTAAATTAAATGAATTTAATCATTATAAAATTGAATGTATAGGTAATGAAATGAAAACATGGGTGAACGGAATTCCTGTTGCCTATTTAGTGGATACAATAGATACAAAAGGTTTTATTGCATTGCAGGTTCATCAAATAAGCGATGCAAGTGAAGTGAATAAAAAAATTTATTTTAAAAATATAAAAATCAAAACTAACGGTCTCGCACAAACGCCGTTTCCTCCGGGCATCTTTGTAGTAGATTTTGTTCCTAATCATCTAACCAATTATGAAAAAAAAGAAGGATGGAAATTATTATTTGATGGAAAAACTTCTCATGGATGGAGAGGAGCTTACTTAAAAACTTTTCCAAAAAAAGATTGGGTAGTGCGCAATGGAACGATTACCGTTTTGCAATCGGAAGGTAAAGAAGGCGGCGATGGCGGGGATATTGTAACAGGTGGCGAATACAAATCTTTTGATCTTTCATTTGAATTTAAACTAACGCCCGGCGCCAATAGCGGTGTAAAATATTTTGTTACACTTACTGAACATAACACCGGTTCTGCAATAGGGCTTGAATACCAGGTGCTCGATGATTCATTACATCCCGATGCGAAGCTTGGAAGAAATGGTGATCGCACGCTGGCATCATTGTACGATCTTATTCCTGCAAAAAAATCTGCGAGGTTTATACGTCCCATTGGTGAATGGAATACCGGAAGAATAGTGGTGTACCCTAATAATCATGTGGAGCATTATTTAAATGGAATAAAAGTTTTAGAATATGAAAGAGGTTCAAAAGAATTTCGGGATTTAGTTGCTATAAGCAAATATAAAATATGGAAAAACTTTGGTGAAGCGCCGGAAGGCCATATTCTATTGCAGGATCACGGCAATACAGTAAGTTTCAGAAGTATTAAAATAAAAACGCTTTAATTTTTTCGTATAAGCGTTACCGTTAGTAGGCTGTAATTATTTTTAAAAATTAAACAAAACCAACAATTTTATGGAGCCAACCACAGTCGTTATTAAAGATACTATTGCCAATCCTGCGCCATTAGGATTATTTGCATTCGGCACTACAACCGTTTTATTTAACCTGCACAATGCCGGAATTTTTGAAATGAATGCAATGATACTTGCCATGGGTATTTTTTTTGGCGGCATTGCACAAATTATTGCCGGAGTTTTGGAAGGTAAAAAAAATAATACTTTCGGATTAACAGCCTTTTCTTCGTATGGATTTTTTTGGCTTTCGCTGGTAGGTTTAATTTTGATGCCAAAGTTTGGCTGGATAACCGCTGCTTCAGAAAGCGCTATGATGGCTTATCTCATCGTGTGGGGCATATTTACTGCTTGTCTTTTTTTTGGCACGCTACGCATAAGCCGTGCATTGCAATTTGTATTTGCCAGCTTAACTATTTTATATATTTTATTAGCGATTGGTGATGCAACTGATAATGTGTCATTAAAAATTTTTACAGGATATGAAGGCATTGTTTGCGGTGGATCGGCCATTTATACTGCTGCAGGAATTTTATTAAACCAGATGTACGGAAAAACTATTTTACCATTAGGTATTGTTGCTACAAATACGTAGCTCTTTTATTTTGAAAAAAAATATTTTTTGTACAAATATTTGTTTCATAACAATGTGTACATTTTTTTATCAAAATAGTTTTAAGCCAAAACAATGAATGAATAAAAAATTATTATGACGCCAATTAATACGGCTTTATGTTCTTTTGGAATGAGCGGCCGGGTTTTTCATGCGCCTTTTTTAAAAGTAAATCCCGGCTTTCAATTTTATGCAGTTTGGGAACGATCTAAAAATCTCGCAAAGAAAATATATCCTGAAGTAAAAACATATAGCTCGCTGGAAACCATGCTGGCAGATGATTCTATCGAATTAGTAATTGTAAATACACCTAATTACACGCATTATGAATATGCAAAAAAAGCATTACAAGCAGGCAAGCATGTGGTTATTGAAAAACCATTTACTGTTACTGTAAAAGAAGGTGAAGCATTAATTGAACTTGCAAAAAAGAAAAATAAAAAACTTTCAGTTTATCAAAACCGGCGTTACGACAGCGATTATAAAACTATAAAAAAAATTTTATCGCAAAATATTTTAGGCGATTTAGTAGAAGTTGAAATGCATTTCGATCGTTATAAAAAAGAATTGAGCCCCAAACTTCATAAAGAAATTCCTGGACCGGGCGCCGGTTCTTTATACGACCTCGGCTCGCATTTAATTGACCAGGCATTGCAATTGTTTGGCATGCCACAACAAATTTTTGCCGATATAAAATCAATGCGCCCCATTTCAAAAGTGGCTGACTATTGGGAATTATTATTTTATTATGATACAAAAAGAGTGCGCATTAAATCAAGCTATGTGGTTCGCGAAGCCTTGCCTGGTTATGTTTTCCACGGTTTAAAAGGTTCATTTATAAAACCTAAAACTGATGTGCAGGAAGAAATGTTGCAGGCAGGAAATATTCCCGGCAGAAAAGATTGGGGCAAAGAACCATCATCTCAAAAAGGGTTGTTGCATACAGAAATGAAGGGTAAAGAAATAAGAAAATTTATCAAATCAGAACAAGGAAATTATAATGAATATTACAATGCCTTGTATGCGGCCATTCGTAATAACAAGCCTTTACCTGTTACTGCAGAAGAAGCTGTGAATGTTATTAAAATTATTGAAGCCGCTTATAAAAGCAGTGAAAAAAAATGTGTAATTAATTTGTAAAAAATATACAATTTTTAATAAATTTTTTTTGCTTTATGCAGTATATAAAATAATACAATGAATTTATCCCGCAAAAATTTAAAAAATATTTCTTCGGAAAAACTGATTATTCCACGCGAGAATATTTTTGAATTGCCTGAAAAAATTTTGCAGTTTGGAACGGGAATGTTGCTTCGTGCTCTTCCAGATTTTTTTATTGATAAAGCAAACAGGTTGGGTATTTTCAATGGAAGAATCGTTATGATAAAAACAACTGCACATGGCACCACAGCTATGTTTGATGAGCAGGATGGGCTTTATACTTTGTGCATTCGCGGAATTGAAAACAGAACAACAATTGAAGAAAATATTATTAATTCATCTGTAAGCCGGGTATTAAATGCAAATCATGAATGGAAAAAAATTTTGGCTTGTGCTCACAATGAAAATTTACAAATAATTATTTCAAACACTACAGAAGTTGGAATAAAATTGATGAACGATAATATCACTAATAGTCCTCCGGTATCATATCCGGGAAAATTATTGGCTTTTTTATTGGAAAGATTTATTGCGTTTAACGGTGATAAAAAAAGTGGTTTTGTAATAGTGCCTACCGAATTAATTCCTGATAATGGAAAAAATTTGAAATCCATTGTTTTGGAACTTGCGGACGTAAACAGGCTGGATGATGCATTCATTACATGGCTTGACGGGTATAATTATTTTTGCAATTCTTTAGTGGATAGAATTGTTTCGGGCACACCTGAAGCGGAAATAAAAAATAAAATAGAAAAGAAATTAGGATATAATGACGAATTACTTACTATCTGCGAAACCTACAGCCTGTGGGCAATTGAAGGCAACGATCACATTAAAAAAATATTGTCATTTGCAGAAGCCGATGATAGAGTAATAATAAAACCCAATATTGATTTGTATCGCGAATTGAAATTGCGTTTGTTGAATGGAACGCATACATTAAGTTGCGGGATTGCTTTTTTTTCAGGAATTGAAACCGTGAAGCAGGCAATGAAAGATGATGCGATGGAAAAATATATTTCTGATTTAATGCAAAAAGAAATTGCTCCCTCCATACCTTATGAAATTGATATAACTATAATTCAAAATTTTATTAATAATGTACTTGACAGGTTTCGCAATCCTGCCATTGATCATTATTGGAAAAATATTACACTTAACTATAGTAGTAAAATGAAATTAAGATGTATTCCGCTACTTTTAGAGTATTATAAAATCAATAAATCAATTCCTGAATTATTTGCGTTAGGATTTGCTGCTTATATTTATTTTATGAAAGCAGTAAAGAAAAACGATAATCAATTTTTTGGCGAATGGAATGGTCAATTTTATTTAATTGAAGATGAAATGGCGAAGGAGTTTCATATGCTTTGGCAAAACTTTCCTGTTAATGAAATTGTAGAAAAAGTTTTGAAAAATATAACGTTGTGGAATATAGACCTGAACGCCATTGCAGGTTTTCAACAATCTGTAACTGATAAATTGTATAGCATTATTAATAATGGAATGAGCGCTACTTTACAAAGTATTTATTCTAAAAAAATAATTGCACAATGAATCAAATTGTAACAAAAGTGCATCCGGGAGATAATGTGTTGGTGGCACTTACTAACCTTGCAGAAGGCGACAAAGTGGAATATAACGGTGATGCATACACGATAATTGGAAAAGTAGCAGCCAAGCATAAATTCGTAACAAAAGATATACAACCGGGCGATGAATTATTTATGTACGGAGTGCTGGTGGGCAAGGCGCAAAAATTTATTCCAAAAGGCGCAGCCATCACTACAGAAAATGTAAAACATGCAGCAAGCAATTTTACAGTTAGGGATAGAAAATTTATTTGGCAAAAGCCCGATGTTTCTAAATTCATTAATAAAACTTTTATGGGTTTTCATCGCAATGATGGAAAAGCAGGCACAGCTAATTACTGGCTAATAATTCCAATGGTTTTTTGTGAAAACAGAAATTTGGAAGTGCTGCGCGAGGCTTTGGTAAATGAATTGGGTTATGGAAGAAATCAGAATAAAAAAGCAGAAGTTTCTCAGCTAATCAATTTATATAAAGAAGGAAAAAGTATAGATGAAATTTTAAAGGCAGATGTTTCAATGAAAAGTAATGAAGTAAAAAAACAAAGGCTTTTTCCAAACGTTGATGGGGTAAAATTTTTAACGCATGAAGGCGGTTGCGGCGGTACGAGACAGGATGCACGGGCATTGTGTGGTTTGCTGGCAGGCTACATAACACATGCAAACGTAGCTGGCGCCACAGTATTAAGTCTCGGTTGCCAACATGCGCAGGTTGAAATTTTACAGGAAGAAATAAAAAAAAGAGATAACAATTTTTCAAAACCATTATACGTACTGGAACAGCAAAAAATAGGAAGCGAAACTGATTTAATATCACAAGCTATAAAACAAACATTTGCCGGCCTCGTACATGCCAATACGTTAGAACGAAAACCTGCTCCATTAAGTAAAATTTGTATCGGGCTGGAATGTGGTGGCTCTGATGGTTTCAGTGGTATTTCTGCAAATCCGGCCATTGGTTATACTTCCGATTTATTAGTGGCGCTCGGAGGTTCCGTTATTCTTTCAGAATTTCCAGAGCTATGTGGTGTGGAACAAAATTTAAGTGATCGCTGTGTACTAACGGAGACGGCTATACGCTTTGGCGATTTAATGCGAAATTATAATGATCGTGCAAAGGCTGCCGGTTCTGGCTTTGATATGAATCCTTCTCCCGGAAATATAAAAGATGGATTAATTACTGATGCAATAAAATCGGCAGGTGCTGCAAAAAAAGGAGGCACATCGCCAGTAACAGATGTGCTCGATTATCCTGAAATGGTTACACGACCCGGATTAAATTTATTATGCACGCCGGGCAATGATGTAGAAAGTACAACGGCAGAAGTAGCCGCCGGAGCAAATATTGTTTTGTTTACAACAGGGCTTGGCACGCCCACCGGAAATCCTGTTGCGCCTGTTGTAAAGCTTTCAAGTAATACAACTTTATTTAATAAAATGCACGACATTATTGATATAAATACAGGAACAATTATAGAAGGAAAAGAAACGATTGAGCAGGCCGGTGAAAGAATTCTGGATTATATTATTAAAGTAGCCAGTGGCGAAATTGAAGTGAGCGCGGTAACACATTTGCAAAATGATTTTATTCCGTGGAAAAGAGGAGTGAGCCTTTAAAGCCTTTGCCAGCATAATTCACAAAAAATTTTTTTCCTGTTGCATTTTTATATTCGTGCATTCGTGGCAAATAAAAATTTAATGAAAAACTTTTTAGACAAAAATTTTTTATTGCAAAATAAAACAGCAGAAAAGCTTTATTATGATTTTGCTGAAAATATGCCCATCATAGATTATCACTGCCACCTGCCTGTACAACAAATAGCCAATGATATAAATTTTGAAAATCTTACGCAGATATGGTTGCAGGGTGATCATTATAAATGGCGCGCTATGCGAAGTAATGGTATTGATGAAAGCTATATTACGGGCAATAAAAGCGATTATGAAAAGTTTGAAAAGTGGGCGCAAACCGTTCCATACACTTTGCGCAATCCGCTGTATCACTGGGCCCACCTTGAATTGCAACGATATTTTGATATACGTGAATTATTAAAACCTGAGACTGCAAAAAAAATTTATAATGATTGTACCAAAAAATTACAATCAAAAAAATATTCAGTAAAGAATTTGCTTCGCAAAATGAATGTGCAGGTTGTTTGCACAACCGATGATCCTGCAGATTCATTAGAATATCATAAAAAAATAAAAGATGATAAGTTTGAAATAAAAGTGCTTCCTGCTTTCCGGCCCGATAAAGCGATGAATGCAGATGATGTGAACGAATTTAATTTGTATGTAAAAAAATTGGAAGCGGCAAGCAATGTATCAATAATCTCTTTTCAATCATACCTGGATGCATTAAAACAACGACATGATTTTTTTGAAACGATGGGTTGCTCTGTTTCCGATCATGGGCTGGAATATATACCAGCAGAGGACTACACCGATAATGAAATCAATAAAATTTTTAATAAAATCAGAAATGGAAGAGAACTTTCATCAGAAGAAAGATTGAAATTAAAATCCGCCATGTTGTATATTTTTTCAATATGGGATTATGAAAAGGGTTGGGTGCAGCAATATCATTTGGGAGCGCTTAGAAACAATAATACAAGAATGCTTGAATTATGTGGCGCCGACAGCGGATGGGATTCAATTGGAGATTTTCAACAGGCAAAAGCGTTATCAAAATTTTTAAACCGGCTTGATGTTACCAATCAATTAACCAAAACAATTTTATATAATTTAAATCCTGCCGATAATGAATTGATGGCAACTATGGCTGGCAATTTTAATGATGGAAGCATTGGCGGAAAAATTCAGTTTGGTTCGGCATGGTGGTTTTTAGATCAGAAAGATGGAATGACAAAACAAGTGGATGCCTTATCCAATATGGGTTTGATCAGCAGGTTTATAGGAATGATTACGGATTCAAGAAGTTTTCTTTCTTATCCGAGACATGAATATTTCAGAAGAATAGTATGTAACTTATTTGGCAATGAAATTGAAAATGGCGAACTACCTAATGATATGGAATGGACCGGAAAAATTATCAGCGACATTTGCTATTACAATGCCAAAACTTATTTTAACTGGTAACGGTTTATATTTTTTACACCACTGGCCTCTTCGATAAGGTAATTTTTATAATTTTATAGATGCGTAATAATTTTGATTATTTCATAATTACGTAATAATTTCCATTATTTCATAATTACGTAATAATTTCAATTATTTCATAAATACGTAATAATTTCAATTATTTCATAAATACGTAATAATTTTGATTATTTCACAAAAGTGTAATAATTTTGGTTTTTTTAAGGTAGTAAGAAGAAACTATAAATTTAATTTTATCATTTTGAAAATGATTGCTGTAATAACCGGAGATATTATTGGGTCTCAAAATATTAATCCGAAATCATGGCTCAATGCTTTAAAGAAAGAATTGAGCGGTATTGGCGAAAGCCCAAAAACATGGGAAATATACAGGGGCGACAGTTTCCAGGCGATTGTTGCAAATCCGGCTAATGCATTAAAAACCGCAATAAAAATAAAAGCAACCCTGAAAGCAATTCAGGATATGGATGTGCGGATGGCGATCGGAATTGGCAACAAAACATTCGCAGCGCACAAAGTAACCGAATCAAACGGAACTGCGTTTGTTCATTCGGGTGAAACAATTGAAATGCTGAAAAATGCAAAACAAACATTGGCCATAAAAAGTAATTGGCCGGCGTTTGATAAAGAAATGAACTTGCTGTTGAAATTGAGTTTAATCATTATGGATAACTGGACGGTAAATGCTGCAGAAGTTGTGAAAACTACCATGGAAAATCCTGCGACGGTGCAGAATAAGTTGGGACGGATAGTAGGTATAAAACAAAGCGCTATCAGCAACCGCCTTAAAAGAGCTTACTATGATGAGATAATGGAAGTAAATGACATGTATCTTTTCAAATTAAAAACATTAAAATGATTGTTTTACTGAAGTTATTGCTGGCTCATTTAGTCGCCGATTTTATTGTACAGCCTTCATCATGGATAAAAGCTAAAGAAGAAAAAAAACTAGCGGCATGGCAATTATACTTCCATTCTTTTTTACATGGTTTGCTCGCACTCTTACTTGTATGGGATATAAATTTTTGGATGTGGGCATTGCTTTTTGCATTCGTTCATTTGGCAATTGATGCATTTAAAATATTAATTCAAAAAAATAATACCAAGCGTGTTCTTTTTTTTATAGACCAATTATTACACTTTATTTCAATTTATGCAATATGGCTTTGGTATGAAGGAATTTATTTTTCGTTTTCATTTTTAAAAAGTGAAAAAATTATTTTGCTTATCACATTAATAATTTTTCTTACGAGGCCTGTGTCATTTGCCATAAAAATATTTATTTCAAAATGGACGCCCGACACAGAAGCGGGCGATGATACCGCATCGTTACAAAGTGCCGGAAAGTACATCGGTATTTTAGAAAGATTGCTGGTATTTATTTTTATGATCACTAACGAATGGCAGGCAGTTGGTTTTCTTTTAGCAGCAAAATCTGTTTTTCGGTTTGGAAATTTACAGGAAGCCAAAGACAGAAAGCTTACAGAATATATTTTAATAGGAACCTTAGTAAGTTTTGGCGTCGCTATTCTTATCGGAATGCTCTATCAACACCTGAAAGGATAGATCTCTTTTAATTTTTTCCCACTTAAAAAATCTCATATAATGCGTGATATTCTGAAAGATAAATTTTTCCTCATCGTTGTACTCTTCCGCTGGCATTGCCTTTCATCAATTCTTTTACATCGTTCAATGTTGCATGATTTAAATCTCCGGGAATCGTGTGTTTCAATGCAGAAGCGGCAACGCCAAATTCTGCAGCATCTTTCATTTCCTCTCCTGTTACAAGGCCATAAATAAATCCACTGGCAAATGAGTCGCCGCTTCCCACGCGATCTACAATGCGCACTTCATATTGTCGTGTGTGATAAAATTCTTTTCCATCATAAACCAAAGCACTCCATCCATTGTCCGATGCACTATGGCTTTCGCGCAAAGTAGATGCGATGTATTTGAAATTAAATTTTTCTTTCATTTGCTGAAACACATCTTTATAACCATCTACATTTAATTCGCCTTTGGTAACATCTGTTCCTTTGCTTTTAAATCCTAAAGTTGTTTCCGCATCTTCTTCATTGCCGATACATACATCTACATATTTGCAAAGCTGCGTCATCACTTCTTTTGCTTTTTCTTTACTCCATAATTTTTTTCTATAATTTAAATCAATACTCGTAGTAATATTTTTTTCTTTGGCAACCTTCAATGCAGCTTCAGTAAGCGCTGCTGCTTTATCGCTCAATGCAGGCGTAATGCCTGTTGTGTGAAACCATACAGCTTCATCAAATATTTTATTAAAATCAAAATCTTTAATTTCAGCTTCGGCAATCGCAGCATTGGCGCGGTCATATACAACCTGCGATGCACGCATTGAAGCGCCGGTTTCTAAAAAATATATTCCCAATCTTTTTCCGCCGCGAGCTACAAATTGCGTATCTACTCCATAACGGCGTAAATGATTTATTGCCGATTGGCCAATAGGATTATCGGGCACTTTGGAAATAAATGTTCCCTGCAATCCATAATTGCAAAGAGCCGCAGCCACATTGGCTTCCCCGCCGCCGTAAGTAACATCAAAACTATCTGCTTGTACAAATCTTTTATAATCTGGTGTTGATAATCGAAGCATAATTTCGCCAAGTGTTACAACTTTTTTTGCCATGATTCTTTATGAATTTAATTTGATAAATTTTCTAAGTTCAACAAATAAATGCGAATAAAATAATTATTATTAAAAAAATATATGGAAACATTTGTCAAAAACTTTTTGGAAAGTTTAATTAATAAATTATTCATTCTATCTTAATCTTAACTTTCCAAAAGTTTAAAAAAAATATTTTATGGATACAAAAAATAAATTATTACAATTAATTCCTGAGCAGGGCATTTTGCCTTTATATTTTTATAAAGATGCTGCTGTAAGTATTGAAGTGTTGAAAGCCTTGTCCAGAGCTGGAATTAAAGCAGTAGAATATACTAACCGTGGCGAAGCTGCATTACAAAATTTTAAAAAAATGCGTGAAGTATGTGATACAGAATTAAAAGAAATGTTTCTCGGTGTTGGCACTATAAAAAATGCAAGCATGGCGCAGGCGTTTATTGATGCAGGCGCTGATTATATTATTTGCCCGGGATTAATAAAAGAAGTTGCGGAAGTGGCTGATAAAAGTAATATACTTTGGATTCCGGGATGCATGACGCCTTCCGAAATTATTAAAGCAGAAAATATGGGTGCAAAAATGATTAAACTTTTTCCGGGAAATATTTTAGGTGTTGCATTTATGAGTTCAATAAAAGAATTATTTCCCGGTTTATTATTTATGCCAACCGGAGGCGTTGATTTGGATAAAGAAAATATTGCAGCATGGTTCAAAGCAGGCGTATGCGCAGTGGGAATGGGAAGCAAGCTGGTGAGTAAAAATTTATTGGAACAAAAAGATTATGCAAAAATAGAATCGCTTACTAAACAAGTAATAGATATTATCAAATCAATAAGATAAATAGATTTCTTTTTAAAAAAATAAATACAACATGCCGAAAGCTATGACCAGATACCGCTGGAAAATTTTATCATTATTATTTTTTGCAACGACAATTAATTATATGGATCGCAGCATTATCGGCGTGCTTGGGCCTACTTTAAAAGATCCTGTTTTTCATTGGACGAATGAACAATATAGTTATATCAATATTTCATTTATGATTGCCTATGCAATCGGTATGCTGATAATGGGTGGCGTAATTGATAAGCTGGGAACGCGTTTCGGATATGCATTATCCATCGGCATCTGGAGTTTGTTTAGTTTGCTTCATGCATTTATTACAAAAGGAATGGGCTGGATAGGCTTTGTGGTAGCGCGTTTCGGATTGGGCATTGGCGAATCAGGAAATTTTCCTGCATGTATAAAAACAGTTGCAGAATGGTTTCCAAAAAAAGAACGCGCTTTTGCCACAGGAATTTTTAATGCAGGAACCAACGTGGGCGCAGTATTGGCTCCATTGATCATTCCATTAATCGTATCAAACACAGGCCGGCATTGGCAATATGCATTTTGTATTACATTTATTTTTAGTGTTGCATGGGTTATCATTTGGCTAAGCGCTTATAAAAAGCCTGAAAAAAGTTTAAAGGTTTCGCCTGCTGAACTTGCGTATATTTTAAGTGATTCATCTCCTGAAAATGATGAACGCATTTCATGGAGCCGTGTGTTTCCGCTTAAAGAAACATGGGCGTTTGCGGTGGCAAAATTACCAGATGCAGTGTGGTGGTTTTATTTATTTTGGGGAAGTTTTTTTCTTCATGCACAATTTCATTTGGAGTTGAAAGGGTTGGCGTTGCCATTAATAATTATTTATGTGATGGCGGATGTAGGAAGCATTTTTGGAGGATGGCTTTCTTCTTATTTTATTAAAAAAGGATGGACTGTAAACAGAGCAAGAAAAACAACTTTATTTATTTGCGGTGTTATTATTTTGCCTGTAATATTTGCTACGCAAACAAGCAATGAATGGGTTTCTGTTTTTTTAATAGGACTTGCTGCCAGCGGGCATCAGGCGTGGAGCGCTAATGCATTTACATTAGCATCGGATGTGTTTCCAAAAAAAGCAACTGCATCCGTTGTAGGCATTGGTGGCATGGTGGGAGGCGCAGCCAGTGTGGTTGCTTTTTTTACATTGGGCAGGGCGCTTGATAACAGCGGGAAAACAGCTTACCTTTTTGCTTTTTTAATTGCAGGTTGTTTATATCTTGTTTGTTTATTTTTTATAAATTTAATCATGCCGAAGATGACGCCGTTGGATGAAAATTTAAAACCGGTTTCATAAAATTATTTCCTTTAATTTTATTTTCGTATAACCCTCACCGTTAGTAATACTTGCTTCTGTAATTAATTTTTTTAATTCAATGCAATTTTTTAATTAATCATTCAATTTTATCCCAATTATTTTTTTTAAAACAAATTTTATAAAAATGATTTAAATTGAAAAGATTTTATTCCTGAAATTTTAAAAATATTATTATGACAACCAGAAGATCATTTCTTAAATCAACCACATTACTTTCAGCAGGATTATACATGGCACCAAAACATTTTAAAATGAAAGCGCCTGTTATCGGCCTGCAGCTTTACACCGTGAGAGACGCTATGGCAAAGGATCCTGAGGGAACGCTTGCCAAAGTTGCTCAAATAGGTTACAACTCGGTGGAAGGCGCAACTTACACCGGCTCTGAAAAATTTTATGGTATGGATGCAGCAGCTTTTAAAAAAGTGTTACAACAAAACGGGTTGATAATGCCCAGCAGCCATTACCTGCTTGGAGAGGCGGAAAACAATGGCAAATTTATTAATGGAACTATCTCGCACGATTGGGACAAAGCCGTAGATGATGCTGCAGCGTTAGGTTTGAAATATATGGTGTGTGCGTATTTGATGGATTCAGAAAGAGGCGATTTAGAGCATTATAAAAAAGTGGTGGACAAATTAAATATCGCCGGTGAAAGATGTAAAAAATCTGGTATTCAACTCTGCTATCACAATCACAATTTTGAATTTATAAAACAAGGCGACACCTATCCTTATGATATTTTATTAAGCGCTGATAAAAATTTGGTGAAGATGGAAATTGATTTGTATTGGATTAAAAAAGCCGGGCAGGATGCCATTAAACTTTTTCATGAACATCCCGGAAGATTTCCGCTTTGGCACGTAAAAGATATGGATAATACCGCTGCACAAGATTTTACTGAAGTAGGTAATGGCATTATTAATTTTAAAGAAATTTTTAAATATAAAAATTTAGCCGGCATGAAATATTTTTTTGTAGAACAGGATAAATGTCCCAGCTCACCATTCGACAGCATTACAAAAAGTATTAATTATATAAAAAAGAATCTTGTTTAATTACATGAATCGAAAAATAATATTAACTGCAACAGTTTTATTTTTTATAACTGTAAAATCTTTTTCGCAAAAGATTGGCGTGTTCGATGCACACAATGATGTTGGTAAAATATTGCATCATGGTAATGCAACTTGCAATGATGCAACAGGCATTTATGAAGTGTCCGGTTCAGGCGACAACATTTGGTTTACTCATGATGCCTTTCAATATGTTTGGAAAAAAATGAAAGGCGATTTTATTTTACAGGCTCGCGGAAAGCTGATTGGCAAAGGATTTGAGCCACATCGAAAATTTGGTTGGATGATCCGCAATTCTCTTGACAGTACTTCGGCAATGGTTGCTGCAACCATTCATGGGGATGGGCTTACGTCTCTTCAATATCGCAAAGCTGCGCATACAAATGTTGAAGAAACAAAGTTTACTATCAACGCACCTGATGTAATTCAGTTAGAAAGAAAAGGCAAACAATACATCATGTCGGTTGCACATTTTGGTGAAATTTATACAACGCAAAAAATTGATAGCATTGATTTGAATGATGATGTATATGTTGGATTATTTATTTGCGCACACGATAAAGATGTTGTTGAAAAAGCATCATTTGATAATGTAAGAATTATTATTCCTGCAAAAGAAAATTTTGAAGCATATAAAGAATATCTCGGCAGTAACATCGAAACAATGAATGTATTTACTGGAGAAAGAAAAATTGTTTACACTTCACCACAATCTTTGCAGGCGCCTAATTGGGCGCATGATGGAAAAAATTTGATATATAATATGAATGGATTGATGTATCGTTTCAATCTGCAAAGCAAAACAGCACAATTAATTAATACAGGCAAAGTAAAAAATAATAATAACGATCATGTAATTTCTTTCAATGGAAAAATGCTTGGCTTAAGCGCTGCAAGCCTTGATGGAAAATATAATTCCGTCGTATATACGGTACCGTTAGATGGTGGCGAACCAAAACAAATAACGCCAACCGGTCCATCATATTTACATGGCTGGTCGCCAGATGGCAAGTGGCTAACGTTTACGGGTAAACGAAATAATGATCCCTCGCCCGCGGGATTTGATATTTATAAAATTCCATCAACAGGTGGTGAAGAAATACAATTAACGAATACAACAGGTTTGGATGACGGACCGGAATATAGCGCTGATGGAAAATATATTTATTTCAATTCTGTGCGAAGTGGTACAATGCAGTTGTGGCGTATGAAGCCCGATGGCAGCGAGCCGCAGCAGCTCACCAATGATGAATATAATAACTGGTTTGCGCACATTTCGCCCGATGGCAAATGGATTGTTTGCCTAACTTTTACTCAGGATGTAAAACCAGATGATCATCCTTTTTATAAACATGTTTATTTGCGTATGATGCCGGTTAGCGGTGGAAATTTAAAAGTGATTGCTTATTTATACGGCGGGCAGGGAAGTATCAATACGCCTTCATGGTCGCCCGATAATAAAAGGATTGCGTTTGTTAGTAACAGTGGTGGGATGAAATAATTTTATTAATCAATAATAATATTTTCATGCAAACCTGCCTGGCGGCAGACAGGGAAACAAAGGAGCCAAGGCAGAGAAGAAGAATTTTGCATTTTTATTTTCTTATGCGCTTTTGCGTGATTT
>JAICZH010000002.1 GCA_025933775.1 Chitinophagaceae bacterium | reverse complement strand
TGCGCATGCATGGCTGCAATAAAACTTCCCGCGGCAAGCGCCACTACAATAGCGAGTGCAATCCATTCCATCCATTTAAAAAGAACTTTTTGTTTGCGTATCCAGTTAATCCCTACCAGCGAAATGCGCACATAAAACATTTCGGTTAACAGCGAACCGATAGAAAAATAAATTGCATTTTTTATACTTTCTGTAACGCTTATTTGCATGGCAGCTACATTAAGCGTGCCCAAAGGAAGCGAGCCAAGGAAGCTCACCATCATTCCCCAGAAAAAAACTTTTACAAGTCCCATAAATGCATTAGCTCTTTTTTGCCAATACTGATAAAGATACATTTACTGTATTACCCAACACAGCGCTGTTATCTCCCACGCCAAAATCCATCCGGTTTATTTCAAACTCGCCCGTAAACAAATAAGTGTCATTTATTTTTTCTATATGAAAAGGAAATGATATTGGTTTGGTAATTCCGTGCATGGCAAGCGTACCATTAAAATAATAAAAACCATCTTCTGTTTTATTGGTCTTATCAATCTTGGTAGAAGTAATGGTTATTGCAGGATATTTTTCTGCATCAAAATATTCACTTCCTTTCAAGTGACGGTCGCGGCTTTCATTATCTGTATCAATTGTAGATGGATCAACAGAAACATTAAAACGACAGGATGCGAGGTCGGTTGTAAAAAAATAAATTTCGCCTTTTAAGCCGCTAAGCTGGCCGCCGGTTTTTATTCCAAAATTTTTTATAGTAAAATGTACTTTACTTCCTTCATCAGTCGGCGTATATTTTTGCGAAAAGGTTTGTATGCTTATAAATAAAGAAAAAAGAAGAAATATTTTTTTAAAATTCATAGAGTTTTTTTTAAAATAAAAATGCTAAATTTTGATGCCACCAACTCAAGTTTACGGAATTTTTTTATCGGCAGCTTTAATCTTTTTATAATATTTTTTTGTTGCATAAATAAATTGTAATCCTTTTAATGCAGGCCAGTATTTTATGCCATGTTTATAATTATGCCTGCTGATGCGATAAAGAATTTTCCAGTGTTTTAAAATTTCTTTCCATGCACCCATTAATGAATAGCCGGTATCGTAAAAATGATTAGGCTCTGCCCCGCATCCATTATATTCAAGTATCACAAAATTTTTTCCCTGTTTTAGTTCTTCAACTGAATGGCACATTATATCATAACGCCCATAAAAAAAATCATTGATTGAATTACTTATTGCATCAGGAATTTTTAATAACCGCTCATCAATTTCATTTTTAAGATCGATAAAACATGCGCCGCGGTTGTGATTGGCAGCATAGCTTAACATATATTTTTCATTTGGCTGCAATATTTTTTTAAAATTTTCTTCATGCTTTTGTCGTATCTCTTCAATTCTTTTTCCGGATTTTGCATTCATCATTATTAATTCTTCCAAAGTATGTATTCCATCGCCGGTTACCTGCATAGGAATTTTTTGCAAAAATCCTGTTATCTCACCTTTGGGCTCATCAGGATAGCGATAATAAAACAAACTTACTTCCAAAGGATAATCAATAAATTCCTGAACAAAATAATCAAACGACATTTGCTCATGATAATTTTTTAATTGAATTTCATTATTAATTTTTCTGAACAAAATTCCTTGCCCACCCACTTCCGGTTTTACTATAAGCGGAAATTTAATTTTTTTTTCTTCTAAATTTTTTTTTATAAAACAAAAATCATCGGACGGTTGTACATTAAAAAATGCAGGACATAAATGTGATGGCAACAAATCATGCATTTCTTTTTTCGGCTCGCCTTCCATTCCTCCAAAGGTAAGTTTTGGATTGCTTGGAGTAAAGAACCATATTGCTTTTGAACGTATGATATACCACAGCCATACCGGTGATATGGGTGCATATAAAATTTTGAAAGGCCATTGCTCCCAGTTTTTTATTTTTTGTATCAGCTTCACTTAAATTTTAAAAGCGCAAAAATAAGTTTAATGCTTTGAACATAGCTTCATCATCAAAATTGTTTGTTGTATTTTAGCCCATTAAATTTTTTTTTTAATGCACGTACCAGTAATGGCAGAAATGATGGCAGAAAATAAAACCCCTGAAATTTTATTTTGGGTTGGTTGCGCCGGAAGTTTTGATCAGCGTGCGCAAAAAATTACAAAGGCTTTCGCAACCATACTTGATAAAGTAGGTATAAACTATGCGATACTCGGCAAAGAAGAAATGTGCACCGGAGATCCTGCAAGGCGCGCCGGCAATGAGTTTTTGTTTCAAATGATAGCTTATCAAAATATTCAATTACTGAATGGATACAACATAAAAAAAATTGTAACCGCATGTCCGCATTGTTTTAATATTTTAAAAAATGAATACCCGGTTTTAGGCGGAACTTATGAAGTGATGCATCATTCTACATTTTTACAACAATTGATTGATGATGGTAAAATAAAAATGAAAGAAGATGGAAATTTTAGAGGGAAAAAAATTACGTATCACGATAGTTGTTATTTAGGGCGTGCCAATAATATTTATGAAGCGCCAAGAAAGGTTTTAGAAGCATTGGATGTGGAACTAATAGAAATGAAACGATGTAAAAGCAATGGACTGTGTTGCGGCGCAGGCGGTGCACAAATGTGGAAAGAAGAAGAAAAAGGAACGATACGAATTAATAATGAACGAACAAAAGAAGCGCTTGAAACCGGCGCCGGTATTATAGCTGCGGCTTGTCCTTTTTGCAATACCATGCTCACTGATGGAGTAAAGCTGAATGAAAAAGAAGATAGTGTGAGCGTGTTGGATATTGCAGAAATTATATCTGCGTCTATGCATGACCGTTAGATTGATTATTGAGAAGTTGAATAGATTAATTAAATAAAAAAATGTCAAAAGATTTAAATAAAAATAATAATTCCAATGAATTAAAAAGGGATTTAGGAGAGGCACGAAGTTTAAATTTTCTTGAAGAAATAATTGAAGAAGATCTTCGCAAAGGAAAATATAAAAATATTGTAACCCGCTTCCCGCCTGAACCTAATGGATATTTACACATTGGCCATGCAAAAAGTATTTGCCTCAATTTTGGACTTGCACAAAAATATAATGGTTATACCAATCTTCGCTTTGATGATACCAACCCGGTAACTGAAGATGTGGAATATGTTGACAGCATTAAGAATGATGTAAAGTGGCTGGGATTTAACTGGGCTAATGAATTTTACAGCAGTGATTATTTTAATGAATTATACACCTTTGCCGTAACCCTTATCCGCAAAGGGCTTGCATACATTGATGACAGCAGCCCTGAAAAAATTGCGGCAGAAAAAGGAACGCCTACTGAGCCGGGAATTGAAAATGAATTTCGCAAAAGAAGTATTGAAGAAAATTTGTTGCTGTTTGAACAAATGAAGAATGGAAAATTTAAAGATGGTGAAAAAGTATTGCGTGCAAAAATTGATATGAAAGCAATCAACATGCATCTGCGCGATCCGATTATGTATCGCATCAAATATGCACATCATCACCGCACCGGCGATACATGGTGCATTTACCCGATGTACGATTTTGCCCACGGGCAAAGCGACAGCATCGAACATATTACGCATAGCATTTGCACTTTAGAGTTTGTGCCGCATCGGCCTTTGTACGATTGGTATATTGATAATCTTGAAATTTTTCCATCGCATCAATACGAGTTTGCGAGGCTCAACATGACTTATACGGTGATGAGTAAACGCAGATTATTGCAGCTCGTAAATGAAAGTTACGTTTCTGGTTGGGACGATCCGCGAATGCCAACCATATCTGCGTATAGGCGTAAGGGTTATACTCCATCAAGCATCAGAACTTTTTGCGAAAAAATAGGCGTTGCCAAAAGAGATAATCTTATTGATATAAGCCTGCTCGAATTTTGTTTGCGTGAAGAATTAAATGTTTCCGCTCAAAGAGTGATGGCTGTTTTGCATCCAATAAAATTGATCATTGATAATTATGATGAAAATAAAACCGAAGAATTAGTTACAGAAAATTTACCCAACGATACTAATAATACAAGAACGATTTCTTTTTCAAAAGAACTCTGGATAGAAAAAGAAGATTTTTTGGAAACACCTGTAAAGAAGTGGTTCAGGCTTGCTCCCGGCGCAATGGTGCGATTGAAAAGCGCTTACATTATTCGCTGCGATAGTTTTAAAAAAGATAATGAAGGAACGGTTACAGAAATTCATTGCACTTATTTTCCTGAAAGTAAAAGCGGCCATGATACGAGTGAACTTAAAGTAAAGGGAACTATTCATTGGCTAAGTGTACAACATGCAGCACAGGCCGAAGTAAGATTGTATGATCGCTTGTTTACGGTAGAAAATCCTGCGATGGAAGAAGCTGATTTTAAAAATTTTATTAATCCGAATTCATTGGAAATAATACATGCATACATCGAACCGGTTCTCCTGAAAGCTAAGCCAGATGATCATTTTCAATTCATTCGTAATGGATATTTTTATTTGGACAAAGATTCAAAACCAGGCGCTTTAGTATTTAATCGCACGGTTACTTTGAAAGATAGTTTTAAGCAATAGTCTTATGCGAATTATTTTTATTTCGATTTTTACATTTTTATTATTTTCTTTTAATGTATCAGGAAAAGTAAGAATAGTATCAGGAAAAGTAATTGATGAAAGCTTTATGGTTATTCCTCAAGCTATAATTTATGGCTCCGACACCTTACTTTTAGGAATAACTGATTTTAATGGAGAATTCAAAATTAAAATTCCAATTGGTACAAAGTCATTACGAATTGGAGGAGTGGGTTATGAATGGACATTGGTTAATTTGACGGACAGTTGTAACGAACTTGAAGTTATATTAATGAACAATGCGAGTTATGATTTTATGTCTCTCAAAAAAGTGGATAGACTTAGAATGAAGCAATTTAAAAAATTACCTAAGCTTCATTTAGAAGCATATCAAAAAGGAATATTTACAACCGACAAACCATGCTACCAACGTAATTTTATTTCAAGTTATAATATTTTTCGGTTAATCAAGCATTCGCACAAAAGTGAAAAAGCCTAATAGTTAATAATAAATTATTCACCAGCTTACTTCATATTTAATTATTTAATCGGGTTTATGCATAATCATTCATGTGTTATTTCTAAACTCCTTTGGCCTTACACCCTTCTTCTTTAAAAAAATTCTGTTGAAATAAGTTAATGATTCAAAGCCGCAGGCAAAGGCAATTTCAGCAATAGTTTTATCAGATTCAATTAATAAATGACAAGCGTTCCCAATCCTGATTGTATTTACATAATCAGAAAAAGTTTTTCCGGTAGCTCGTTTAAAAAATTTACAAAAAGCGCTTTCAGATAAATGAATTAATGCAGCAGATTTTTTTATAGAAATTTTTTCTGCAGCATGTTTTTGAATGTGCTGGCATACCGTGTTGATACGCCTTTCATTAGTTTTGCCTTTCAGCGGTTGAAAAAAAGGAGACGCTAAAATTTTGTGTTTCTTCTGCGTTAAGTGATCAAGAATATTTAATAAGCCTGTAATTTTTTCTACTCCTTCTGATGCGGGAAGTTGTTTTATCATTTCTAAAACTGTTTCCGTTTTTCTTTTTTGAAAATGCAAGCCTTGCCCGGAGCGCAACAATAGTTTTTTTACTCCGGCACATTCCATATTTTGTAAAAAGCCATCCATAAATTTTTCTGAAAATTGAATAACCACTGCCGTTGACTTTCCATTTGTTTTGTTATCGCTCACCCAGGTATGTGGTAAATCTGGTCCTATTAAAACCAAATCTCCTGTTTCAAAATTTTCATGATTATCTCCTACAAGTCGCTTGCCTCTTCCTTTTGTAATAAGCGTTAGTTCATATTCAGGATGATAATGCCAGTTAAAATCGAAATGCGACGTAATGCGATGATAGGCAACAAAAGACTGATTGCCTTTTCTGTAACTAATATCTTCTAAAGATGCTTTCATACTATATTTTATATTATTTGAAATTAGTATTTAAAATTAGTCAATATAGTGTTATACTTTGGTTTTTTAGTGTAAAATTTATTTGTAAAAAGAAAATATTTTTGCACCAAATTCATAAACTATGAGCAAAATATCTGCAACTGTTCATGCAATTCTTGAAGAGCCTTTTCAACTTTCAAAAGAGCAAATCAATTTTTTTAAACAAAATGGTTTTATAAAATTAAAAAATGTTTTATCGCCTGAAGCAATTGCATATTTAAATGAAACTGTTTCCAATGAAGTAAAACGTTTAAATACACAACATCTGCCTTTAGAAGAAAGAGACACTTACGGAAAAGCATTTTTACAAATAATGAATATCTGGACAAAATCTGAACTGGTAAAAGAAATTGTTTTTAGTAAACGGCTTGCAAAAATTGCTACTGATTTATTAAATGTTGATGGTGTAAGATTATATCACGATCAAGCTTTGTATAAAGAGCCGGGTGGCGGAATAACACCGTGGCATGCTGACCAATATTATTGGCCTTTGGCAAATGATTCAACCGTAACGGTGTGGATACCACTGCAGAAAACGCCACTTGAAATGGGACCATTAGAATTTAGCGCTCAAAGCTTTCAACTTACTTCGGGCAGGAATAAAGAAATTAGTGATGAGAGTCAGCAGTTATTGAATGAAAGCCTTGCAGCCAAAGGGTTTGAGCATGTAGTTGAACCTTTTGAAATTGGTGAAGTAAGCTTTCACAGAGGTTGGTTGTTTCATCGCGCAGGCGCCAATAACACCGATAAAATGAGAAGTGTAATGACGATCATTTATATGGATAAAGACATGATTTTAAAACAACCGGAAAATAAAAATCAGATCCAAGATTGGGAAACCTGGTGCCCCGGCGCAGAAGTTGGAAAACAAATTAATACCCCCATAAATCCTGTGCTGTATCAAAATTAATTTTTGTAATGAACATAAAATATGTATGTCCTTATTGGGGACAAGAAAACCTGAGTGCTGCTGATTTTTTAAATAAAGTTTTAATTGAAAATTATGATGGAATCGAAATAAATATTCCTGATTGTTTTGAGTTCACGACTACTTTTTTAAAAGAATTGAATGAAATAAAATCTCATAAAAAAAATGATTTTATTTTTATTGCACAACAATATTTATCTCCTGCAAATGAATCGCTGAATGAATATAAAAAGAGAATTACAAGCCGCCTGGAGTATCTTGTAAAGCTCAATCCTGCATTTATTAATTCGCATACGGGAAAAGATTTTTTTTCATTCGATGATAATTGCCGGATTATTGAAACGGTTTTAAATATCAGTAAAAAATCGGGGGTGCAAATTTTGCATGAAACACATCGCGGCAGGTTTTCATTTCATTCTTATTCATTATTAAAATATCTTGAAAAATTTCCTGAGCTGGAGTTAACCGCCGACATCTCGCACTGGTGCACGGTTTCAGAAAGTATGTTACAGGATCAGGTAAGTGTTCTTCAAAAAATTATTCCGCATATTTCTTACATTCATGCAAGAGTTGGTTATGAAAATTCGCCGCAAGTATATGATCCATTTGCTGCTGAATGGAAAAATCATTTGGATATATTTATGCAGTGGTGGAAAAAAATTATTTGTCAAAAAGAAAAAGAAGGATTAAAAGATTTTATTATTTGCCCGGAGTTTGGACCTGTGCCTTATATGCCTGTAATGCCCATTACACAACAACCTATGGGCGATCAATGGAAAACAAATGTGGCGATGAAAGATTTGCTTAAAAAGAAATTACACGAATAATTTCACGCAAAGAAGCAACGGCGCAACGGGCGCAAGAAAGATTTGGCGCCTTTATTTTTCTTATGCGCCTTTGCGTGAATTTTCTTAACTTAATTAGAAAAGCACAATGAAAAAAATAAATCTTTCCACTTTTATTTTATATGTGCTTGCAAAAATATTTTTTTTGCAAAGTGCATTTTGCCAGCAAAACAATGAAAACCCATTTAAAAAAATACAATCCATTCCTGAAACATTTCAGCCCATTTCTTTTTCTTCAATAAAACCTTCAGGATGGTTGAAAAAAGAAATTGAAAAGAGCCTCAATGGTTTTACCGGCCATCTTGATAGCCTTGTTCCTTCATTAATTGTGCAGGATGACATTTATGGTAAAGACAGGCTTACTAAAAAAGTAAAGAGCAAAGATGTAGGTGCGTTGGGCGATGAGGGAGATTGGAAAGTTCAGTTTCTTTGGTGGAATAGTGAATCGCAAAGTAACTGGTGGGATGGTTATATCCGTAGCGCTATTCTTGCAAATAATACCTATCATTTGGCAAGAATAAAAAATTATATAAAAAGAATTTTATCCTCGCAGGATGCCGATGGTTATTTAGGAATTTATGACAAAGAACTTCGGTATAAATTTGATAATGAAAATGGTGAACTCTGGTCGAAAACAACTTTGCTGAGAGGATTGCTCGCCTGGTATGAATATACAAAAGATAAAAAAATATTAATTGCGATTGAAAGAGCCGTACAAAATGTAATAGTGAATTATCCTGAAAATAATTCGCATCCTTTTTACTCTGTAAAGCCCGATGATGGCGGACTAACGCATGGCCTGATGTTTACAGATGTGCTGGAAAATTTATATCGCATTACAAAAAATAAAAAGTATTTAGATTATTGTTTGTTTTTGTACAAAGATTTTTCTACACAAATTTTAAATGAAGATGCGCAATATAAAAAGTTGATTGACCCAAATTATAAATTGAATGGACATGGCGTTCATACGTATGAGCATTTACGCGCTGTTGCTGCTGCATATTATGCTTCAGGAAATAAATTATTGGGTGATGCATTAAATGATTTCTTAAACAAAATTGATCAAACTACAACCGTTACAGGAGGCCCTGTTGGCGATGAATGGATTGGAAGACGTAAAGCAAATGAAACCAATACCGGTTATGAATATTGCTCCATGCAGGAGCTCATGAATAGTTATGAAGATTTGTTTTTAAAAACTGGCAAATCCAAATTTGGAGATAAAGTTGAAAAATTATTTTTCAATGCAGCGCAAGGTTCACGTGATCCCAATCAATATTGTATTGCTTATTTAAAAACAGATAATTCCTATTACATGACGGGGGGACAGAATGGAGATACCACACAAAAAAAACAAACACGTTATTCTTACTCGCCGGTGCACCAGGACGCGGCAGTATGTTGTGTTCCCAACGCAGGAAGAATTACACCGTATTATATTCAAAATATGTGGATGAAAGATAAAGATGGATTGGCTGCTTCTTTGCTTGGACCTTGCAATATAACGGTGATGGTTAAACGCAGTAAAGTTTCTATTGAAGAAAATACATCCTATCCGTACAATTATTCAATTCAATTTAAAATAAAAATAAATGAACCTGCAGCATTTACAATTAAAATAAGAAAACCGTCCTGGGTAAATAAATTTTCGGTGAGTGGAAACTATTCGAAAAAAGACGGGTTCATTATTATCCATAAAATCTGGAAAAATAATGATGTAATTAATTTGCAGTTTTTTCCTGAGCCAATGGTTAAAAAAGATTTGAATAATGAATATTATTTTACTTGTGGCGCTTTGGTTTTAGCACATCCAATTGCAGCAACAGCAAGTATTACCAAAGATTATCCATTGAAAGGTTTTCATGATTTTCAATACCGGCCCGATTCATTGATTGTGTATCAGTTTATTAATAATACTATTTCAAAAATTAATTTTGAAAATAAAAAAACTCTTGAATTTACAAGCACAATGTTTAACCCGGAAACAAAAAAGAATGAAAACATTCAATTGGTTCCAATGGGAAAAACTATTTTACGGGAAGTGAGTTTTGCTAAAAAAAATATGCAATAGGCAATTAGCAAATAAATAATCAATATTCATTTGAATTTATTATAATCCTTTTGAATTTTTTCTTGAAACATTTTATTAAACGCTTCATTGGCTCCTTTAAATAAAATAATAAGCGTTCCTCTTTCTAACGCATATTTATTTGTTACACTATCCATAACTACGGCCGATGCAAAATTTTTTATAAACGGATGCTGCATTTCATCCGTATCGTCTGTAATTAAAAGCAAATTATCAATATGCATATTTTTTGGAATCCAATATAAAAAACTGCCGTTATCGCTGTATGCTTCAGGAAGATGATATTTGTAACGATAATAATTTACTGCTCCTGCTTCGCCATAATTATCACAAAATAAAAGCGTGTGTGCCTTACCGTTAGAGTCCAGACTATTATATGCTTTTGCCATTTTTTGTGTCATTTCTTCCCAACTCAGCATATCGGCAAAGTCTTGTGGCAACGGATGATTTTGCTGATCTTCCCATTTCAATAAACCAGTTTTTGCCGTGTTCATTACTTCATAATAATGCGCAAGAGCAGCAGGTTTGGCAACTGGCAATAAAATGGGAATAAATAAAACGCCTAATACAAATGGAATTAAAACAAAAACAAATCTCCATACTTTGGAACGTTGAATCGAAAACATTTCAAGATGGTAAGCGCCAAATGCAAACAGCACCGGGTATGCGCCAAGCGAATAATAATTTTTTCCATGAAAAATAAGTAACAGAATTATTTCAAAAATATAAGCATAAGCAAATACACGATATTTTTTGCCTTTGTGCGAAAACGCTGTGAAGTATAAACCTGCCAGCCAAATAAAAACGCATGGCAAATTCATTAATAATTGATCTGATAAAAACCCCACTGCGCTTATATATACTAATTGAGTGCGGTTAAGTTCTTTCATGTGAACAATAATCGGAAAATGATGATTGTATTCCCACAAAATTGTTGGAAGAAAAATAAACAATGCAACAATCCCTGCATAATACAAATGCTTATCAGCAAATATTTTTCTTTGTTTTGTAAATAATAAACCGGTTAAAATACTTACTGTATAAAAAGCTACTGAATATTTACTCAACATTCCTAACCCAATGCTGAGGCCAAGTAAATACAGGTATTTATTTTTTTCTGTTTGAATATAACGGAGAAGGCTATACGCAATTAATGTACAGAAAAAAACTTCGGGCGTGTTAGGTTGAAATAAAAAGAAAAGCCGGAGATAAACTCCAAAAATAAAAGGCAGAAATGTGAGGAAAATGGCAAAAGATTTGCCTCCAAGTTTTTCAACAATTTTTGCAGTAATAATAAAAGTAAATGTGCCAAATAAGTCAGGCCAAAATTTAATCCAAAACATTCCATCCCCAATCAAATGTGTGAGCCAAGCAAAGATGGAAAGCATTGGAGGAACTTCTGCGAAACCCCATGCAAGATGATGTCCTTGTACTAAGTATAAAAATTCATCCCGGTGCGGTTCGTAAAAATTATTTTGTAATAAATAAGGAACAACAAACTTTATAATTGCTAATAAAAAAATAATCTTGTTGGTTTTCCGCATCGGATTTATTTGTTGAAAATTACAAAACGTAATTTGATATTGAATTATTTTTTTGTTTATAATTTTTATACAACGAGCTCAACGTAGAAAGCAATACAATTAAAAAGGAAAAGTACAATTAAAATCCGCTTCTTACGTCAGTTTCTAAAAGCGAATATAATATTGTAAAACTAATATTTTTTATCAGCAAATTTTGGAGGAAGGCCAATGCTTTTTAAAATACCAATATAAATTGTTTTCCAAACAAGGCTCATAAAGGTAGTAAGAGGCCCTCTGTCAGAAGAAAAATCTTCATATCTTGGCGGCTTGATTTTTGATGGATTTGAATTTTTTATAAGCAACACATTTGCAAAGAAACTAAGAATGCTTTTCTTTTTTAAATGGCCGGGGTTATCATTATCTTTTTTAACTGCCACCAGGTAAAGATCTTTATATAATAATACTCCATGGCCTGTAGCTTTAAAATTATTTCCTTTTTCATGAGCGATTCCTCTTTGAATAATTCCTCGCTTTATTATAAATTCACCCATTGGCCCTGCAATCGGATTCAAAATTGAGCTATCCATTTTACCAATATCAAGGTCCATTGTAAAATCTCCGGTTTTATATTTTGATAAATCAAATTGAAATTTATTTTTAAGAGGAACATTATGCATAAATATTCCTGTTGATTTTATCGTCATCCATCTATTGCGTTTTATTTTTGAGCGCATGTTGGTGATATTAGAAATTCGTGCGTTTAATTCATTAATATAAATAGTTCCGCTTTTTGCAGTGCCGGGATTATATTCTGTGTAAGATAAATTTGAATGCAACATTTGCATTGAAGCAATGTACAGAGGAATGGGAATCCGCATCAACATCTGATGCGGAAAATTTTTCTGCTTTACTTTTCGAAATGGCAGTGACCTGTCAAGATACACTTTACAAGTTCCATTATTTATTATTCCTTCTTTTGCTATTATTCTTTTTTTATTTATTAATTGCCACCAGTTAATATTTTTCAATGTAATTTCAGGTATTACCAAATTCCACATTTCTTTGCGGGTCTTTAATTTGCTTTCAAACCATTTTTTATCTCCACGGGCATGAAGTTCAAACTGGTGCATAATGATATTGTTTTTTTCAGTAGAAATATTTACTGCCTCACATTTGAAGAAGTATAAACTATCGGGAGTTTTACCAATAAAATTTTTAATTAAAACATCAGCATGTGTTGCGAAAAGAAATCTGTTTTTATCGAACTGGGTAGAAGAATCAATAAGAATGTGCTCCATATCTATTGAAACATCATTAAATCGATTGGCTTGTTTTCTTTTAGATAGATTGTTATAAATGATGGCGCCATTCATTACTGCAATTTTATCAACAGCAATACTTTTCATGTTCTTCATTATTTTTTGATAAAGTGTAGCTGTATCTTTGCTGATTCTTTTTTCTTTATTATACCATCTTGGTTTATGATATATTTCAATAACCGGAGCTGCGATAAAAATATATTTTAAAGTGATATGATTACGGGATAGTAAGTCATTCAAATTAATTCCATCAATGTGCAGCGATGAAAATGAAATCTTAAACATATCATCCGGAAGCAGGTGAGCGCTGTCCAGTTTTTTTAATGCTATCGTATCAGGAACTATATCGGCGTGCAGTATATCTACTTTTGATATTACATCATGTATTTTAATGTCTTCAATTGTGAGATGATATAATCCATTCGAACCATCTTTTATTAATTGCTGAAGTTTTGCAATAATAGCAGGCCTCAGGTCTAAAACTGATTTTGATTTGGAAGCGTCAGGCTTAAAATCTTTTACTTTTAAAACAGAGAAGCGGATGTATAAATAGGCTGCCGTAATAACAATTACAAAAATGAGAAGTATTTTAAATATTTTTTTCATGGCAAGTTCAATAACCTGTGTGAAATAAGAGCCAACTTTATATGAAGGGAAAAGTGGTAATAATTAAATTCTAAAAATTTACAACTTCTCTTAAATGTTTAACTCGTATAATAATTTATGAAAAAGGGTTATTGTGTTAATCAATAACCCAATAAAAAAATTTAGAATAGTTTTATTTAGTAAAAGATCACTTTAATTTTTTAGAAAGTAAAAGCTATCCGCAAATCAATGGTTGAATAATGACCGCCATATCCTCCGCCTGCACCACCACCGCCTGCACCTGCGCCACCACTGCTATAGGTAGTATTAACGATATGTTGGTGCCAGCCTACATATTTAAGTTCCATATCAATTGCATTAGATATTTTATCTCCCAAGCCTGCGCCATACCAAAAACTGGTTCCTAAACCCGAAGAACCAAACCCAGCGCCCATTTCAGCATGTATATAAAAGCCGCCACCACCTGTATAAAATTTAGCTCCTGCTAATAGCGGTACATAGTTAAAATTGGAATATTTAATAGTATCTTTAGTTTTACCTTTATAACTAATATAACCTGCATTTAAAGTAATACCGAAATTTTTGGAAGTTTTGTATTCCCATCCGAGGTAACCACCAATGCCGAAACTTGATAAGGTTTTAAAATGACCAATTGGCAATGATGGATTGATGGCTATACTCCAAATACTTTTTTTGTAATTAGAGTTGCCTGATGCATTATTACTGATGTTATAGTTTGGCCTCATTGAAGCAGAATCATCCTGCGCCTTTACTGAGGCACACATAGCTGTAACACCTATACAAATTAATAGTTTTTTCATGGTTGCATATTTTAATTAAAAAATATAGTTGCTGTTTTATTCTTTTGGCTTTAAAACAGCGCTTTTAAAAATAATCGAAAAAAAAACGGAAAATGGTTGCCTGATGTAAAAATTATTAATTCTTTGAAGACAGGTGTTTAGAATTTGCAGAATAATTTTTATACAACAATCTCAGCATGGAAGGCAATACAATTAAAAGCAATGGAAGCGCAATAATAAATCCGCCGATAACGGCAATCGCTAAGGGCTGATGTAATTCAGCGCCGGCGCCTATTCCAAGCGCCAAAGGCATTAATGCGATTATAGCGCCGAATGCAGTCATGAGTTTTGGGCGTAGCCTTGTAGAAATAGCATATACAATTGAATTATCAACAGACTGTTCACGCAATGTTTCTTTGAATTGTAAAAAAGTAAAGATTGAATTTTCACCAATAATTCCTACAATCATAATTAAACCAGTATAGCTGCCTACATTTAAGGGAGTGCCCGTAATGAAAAGCGCCAGATAACTTCCCGAAATTCCTAACACCGCAATAAATAAAATACACAGCGCTACTTTTATTTCTTTAAACAAAAAAAGAATTACACAAAACACCAAAAGGCTTGAGGAAATAAGTATCATCAGTAATTCTGAAAATGATTTTTGTTGCTGCTCATAATCGCCGCCATATTCAATATTATAACCTTTCGGAAGATGGATATTTTTATTTATTTTATTTTTTATATCTTTTATCGTGCTTCCTAAATCACGGTTTTCAAGCCTTGCAGAAACCACTCCCATTGATTGCAAATTTTCTCTTTCAATTTGCGCAGCGCCGCTGTTGAGTTGTACAGTTGCGAGTTCACTTATAGGTTTCAATTTTCCATCGGGTAAAAATATTTTTAAATTTTTTAAATCATCCACGCTCATCGCTCTGCTTCCGGTATATACTAACCGTACAGGAAATACAATATTATTTTCAAAAATATTTCCTGCAAGATTTCCTTGTAATGCTGTCTGAATTTGATATTGCAAATTGGCAGGTGTAATTCCATATTCTGCAATTTTTTTATAATCAGGATAAATGCTTAATGATGGGCCGGCAATTGTAATTCCGTTAAACACATCTGCAGTTCCTTTTGTATTATCCACAATATCGCTCACTTGTTTTGCCAATTGATGAAGCCTTTGTTCATCGTTTCCAAAAATTTTTATTTCAATTGGTTGAACAGAAGTCATAAGGTCACCAAGCATATCGCCAATCACTTGCCCGAAATCAACTCTCAGTTCCGGTTGTGACGATTCAATTCTTTTGCGAATATCTTCAATTACCTGATCAGTAGTTTTTTTACGATTAGGTTTTAATTGTATTAAATAATCTCCATCGTTTGGTTCAGTTATGAAAAACCCCATTTGAGTTCCCGTGCGGCGTGAATAGGCGCTTACTTCAGGAGTTGTGGTTATTATTTTTTCAACTTCATGCAATTCTTTATCTGTTTCCTGAAGCGATGTTCCGGCAATAGAAGTATAATCGAGCACAATACTTCCTTCATCCATTTTAGGAAGAAAACCGGTTTCAAGTTTTGGTAAAATTAAAATGATGGCAATCACTAAACCTGCAACAATTATAAAACTTACCCATGGACGAAGAATAAACCATTTTACCCATGTTTGTTTTTTTACTTTCTGAGGCTTTTCTTTTTTAAATTTTTCTTTTTTCTTTTTTGATGAAAATAAAAGATAAATAACCGGAAGACCAATCCACGTTACAAAAAATGAACACACCAAAGTAATGATCATGGTATTAGTAAGCACATTAAAATAAGCGCCGGCAACGCCGCTCATTAAAATGAAAGGAATAAAAATTACTATCGTGCTAATAGAAGAACCCACCATTGCGGGAAATAAATAACGAATAGCATTGTGCACAACATTTTTATATTCATCCTTTGGATTCTCTTCGTGTGTGCGATGAATTTGCTCCACCACTACAATAGCGTCATCTATTATAAGCCCGATGGATGCTGCAATTGCGCCGAGTGTCATTATATTTAATGTATAGCCGATGGCATACAATACAATTAATGTAGCTCCGAGCGTAACAGGAATCGTTATTAAAATAGTTGCGCTTGCTTTTACAGAACGAAGAAAAATTATGGCAACAATTATTGCCAACAATAATCCGATCCACAAGCTATCGGTTACGCTTTTTACAGAAGTATTTACAAAATCTGCCTGAATGTAATAAGGCTTTATGGTAACATCTTTTGGAAGAATATTTTTAAGCTGCGCAATTTTATCTTTCATTTGCGTAGAAAGATCTATAAGATTAGTATTGGGTTGTTTTACCACAGCAATCAATATTCCTTCTTTACCATTAGCATTTACTTTTATGTATTCAACGGCTTCATTCACTTCCACATCAGCAATGTCTTTCAGTTGCACAATTCGTTTTTCATTATTACTTACCACAATATTTTTTAATTCATCTAATGATTGCACCGACGCATCGGTAACAGTGAGATAGAGATAACGATAATCAGAAAGATATCCGTTTGATTTTATAAAATTAGTTTGACTTAATGCAGCATTAATAGAATCAGGAGTAACAGAGAGATCGCTCATTTTTCGCGGATCAAGTTGAATCCAATATTCTTTTGATTTGCCCCCAATGATTCTTATTTCTGAAACGCCCGCAACCTGGCTCAGATACGGCTTAATGGTATAAAGCGCTAATTGTTTTAATGCAATGGGAGAAAGTCCGTGACTTTCTAATGAATAACCCATCACCGGCAAAATAGATGGATTCATTTTTTCAACCGTAATGTTTACTTCGGACGGTAGTGTATTTCTTATTTCTGCAATTTGTGCTTCTATTTGTTGCTGGCTAAGATCAACGTTTGCATTCCAATCAATAAATGCTGATATTTCGCAACTGCCGCGGCTGGTGGTGCTTCGAATATCAGTAAGATTGGGAATGCGCTTAATCGCATTTTCCAACGGGCGTGTTACGGTTACCATCATCCTGTCAACCGGCTGCAGGCCTGCATCTGCAATGATTTTTATTTTTGGAAAAGTAATTTCAGGAAAAAGAGATGTTTGTAATTTGGAATAAGCAAATAAACCCCCGAAGATGATCATTGCGAGTACAACTGCTAAAGGATTTTTGTATATAGTGAAAAAGCCTCCCTGCCCTCCAGAGGAAGCACCTCCCTGCCCTCCGAAGGAGGGTTCTGCAGAATCTTTATTAATTACTTCGTTCATTTTTTTAAATAATAACTACTCTTTTTTAAAATAATTACATTCTTTGAAGACTGGATTTTTACTCCCCGCCGGAGGGGTTCGGGGAGGCTTTTACTTTAGCAGTATCACTCAATCCATAATTTCCGTTTAATAATATTTTATCTTTTGGTGAAAATTCCGGAGAAATTATTTCAACTGTATCGCCATTTTCCAATCCTTTCTTTACCGGAACTTTTACAGCAGTGGAATCATTGATCATTTTCATTACCCAAAATTCAGTTTGTGTTTCATCTGTAAGAATTGAATTTTTGGGAAGCGTTGCTGCTGCTGGTTTTGAGATTGTTATAATTTTTACCTTAGCTATTAAATTTTGCGGATAAATATGCGATGAATGTATGTGTATTGCATAAGATTGTGTTTGCGAAACAGAATCCATCATGGGCATTGCCGAACTAACGGTGCCGGCTATACGCTCTTTGTCGGGTAAAATAATTTCCACCTGTTTACCGATTGATACGTAAGGCTTGTCTTCATACGGCACGTTCATAATAAATGCAAAACTTTTTATATCGCTTATTACGGCAAGCTGCTCGCCATCCTGCACATAATCGCCCTGCTGATGATTTAACTCAGTAATGTAGCCGGTTGCATTAGCGCTTATTACATTTACTCCCGAAAATTTAAAATCAGGATTTAATTTATTTACTGAATTACCAATCGCTTCGGATTCTTTTGTTTTTAAAATAAATAATGTTTTTCCTTTATTTACAAAATCGCCGATCTTTACATATACTTTAGTTACGTATCCGATTAAATTTGATTTTACAAAACTTTTTTGCAAAAAAGAAGATGTTGCATTCAGCTCAATAAACTGTTGCAGCGGCGCATAACTTACTGATGTAACGGTAACGGGTGTACGCGTTTCTGTTGTTGCTTCATCAGCAGTTGAATTATTTTTTTGTTTACAACTCGCCATTATGGTTAAGAAGAAAAACAACCTCACAACAATCCCTTGAAACCTCACCCCAACCCCTCTCCAGGGGAGAGGGGCAAAGAAGCCTCCGGGTAAATTTGTTTTAAATATTTTTATCATTATAATTCCTGATTTCAATGTTATTTAACATCATACATCGTACATCGCACATTTATTTATTCGTATTCCAGTAATTCATTTGATTCATGATTTGATAACGGGCAATCATATTTTGCACCACCAGGTTTTTTGCAGCGATATAATTATTCAATCCTAAAACATAATCTGTAATTTTTATATCGCCCGTTTCTAATAATTTTCCGTTTACATTTATTAATGTTTCCAAATATCTTATTTGATTATTAATAGGCTCAGCAAGGCTTTCAAGCGATGAAAGCTGCTGTTGTAATTGTTGTATCTGTTGCATTAATTGATTATTGAAAAATTCTTTTTGTCTTTGTCTTGTGCGTTCTTCAATATTTATTTTTGTGTATTGCAATTGTTTTTGGTGTCCGTCATAAATAGGTATGGTAAGATTAATGCCAACATTAGTTCCAAAATTTTTGTAAGGCATAAGCATCAAAGAAGATTCGTATCCTGCATCCGCAAACAAATTTACTTTAGGGCGATAATTTAAATTAATGAATGCTTTTTCATTCAACAAACGAAGGCTGTCAATTTTATATTTTAATAAAAATGCAGAGCTATCATACAAAAGATTTTTTACAACCGTAATGTCCGGCTCATCAAGCTTAGTTGTAGAAGTATCTACAACTCCCGCCAAAAAATTTAAAGTAGCAAAATCATTTTTATATTGAACCGATAATTGATTGCGTATAAGTTTTTGTTGCTGAAGCGTTACCAAAAAAGATAAATAATCAGCCTGTTTATAAACATTTTTTTGTGTAAGCTTTTTTAAAACAGAATCTTCATTACTTAATAATGCAGTCACTTCATCATTAAAATCAAGTTGTAGCTGGTCGCCATAAGTTGTGATATATTGCGCAATCACAGATTTTTTTATATCCTGCGTGGTAATCGTAGAAGAAACATTCAATGAATCCAGCTGCAGGCGCAGGTTTTGAAACTGAACATCTAAATTCCGTTTATTATAAATTTGTTTGGTAACCGCAATTAATGCTTGTAATTGCTGCCCATTGGTAATAGCCACATCGTAACCATAACCATTTATCACCGGCGCATAATACGAATTGCTGTTCCCCGAAACCTGGAACCTGTTGCCGGCAACGATTAGCTGGCTGTCAATCCTATTGGATAAAATAAGATTGCGATATTCATACAACTGAGGACTGTTGTTTACAGCAGCGTTTATAAAAAAAGAAAGATTTTTATTTTGGCTAAATAAAAAACATGGAGCAAGAAAAAATATAATAAAAAGAAATTTATTTTTATTCATGTATCGCAAACTATGATGTAGCAAAAAGCTGTCCCTCTTTTTGCGAAACAGCTAATATCTTAAAAATTATGCTTAATTACTTTTCTGCTTTTACAAAATTTCCATTTTCATCAAAGATCACATCACCTGTACCTTTCACTTCTGCTTCATAAGATAATTTACCTTTTGCATCAGTTACCTTTCCTGCTTCATTAATTTGAGCGCCCTTATAATGTTGCTTAACGTATGCCGTAACATTAGCAGGAAGCTGGCTTATAGAAATTGCTTTTACAATTTCAATAAACTTTCCTGAAGGTGTAAACTGTACTGAATTATCTTCGCCCGATTTACCGCCCCAGTTGGCTTCGTAATTACCGCTTTCCCGCTCCCACCCTACGTTTGTAGCTCCAGGATATTTTTTTTGTAAGGCTGTTTTTACTACCTTAGGAACTTTTATATGATCGCTGTTTTCATTTTCTCTTTCCTGTGCAAAAGAGGCACTGTTTAATGCAAATAAAATGGCAGCAAGGCCGATTAATTTTTTCATAGTGTATAATTTAATTGTTAGCAAAGCTAACAAGTGAATTTGTGGGAAATTTGAAGAAGGATAAATAAATTTGTAAGGACGATTTTTGCATAATAAAAGATTAGTTGAATTAAAATTTATTATTGCTCCTGCATATTGTGTCTATTGCTTAAGCACCTTGTACATCACAAAATATGGTATGATTTTTTCTGCAACTTTTAAAAAAAATTATGCATTTACTTACATCCTCATTGATTGTAGCCGCAGTGGCTGCCACTACTTCTTTTTCTCATAAAGATTCGCTAACTATTACCAGCACAGCCTTTACCAATAATGGAAATATCCCATCAAAATATTCCTGTGAAGGCGAAAAGATAAACCCGCCGCTGAATATTGCCGGTGTGCCCGATGGTACCAAATCGTTTGCAATTATTGTGCATGACCCTGATGCGCCGAGGGAAGGCGGTTTTACGCATTGGGTAGTTTGGAACATTGAGCCGCTCGAAAATCCTATACCTGAAAATTATAAAGGAGGTGAACAAGGCCTTAATGGAGCAAATCAACCTGGTTATATAGGAATGTGCCCGCCAACAGGAACTCATCATTATCACTTTAAAGTATATGCACTCGATACTCTGTTAAGCTTAAATAAAAAAACAGATAAAGCCGGCCTTGAAAAAAGTATGGAGGGCCACATTCTTGCGCAGGGTGAGCTAATAGGATTGTACAAAAAAATGAATCAATAGGTTTATAAAAGGTAGATTCATTTCTTTTTCTCAAAGTATCGGCTTTTACCTGAATTAAGAAATTTGTACTTTTATTTATTGCAAAACATTTTGCAGAAAGTATGGTATTAAGCTTGCAAATTTTATTAGGGCTTGTAACGTTAATATGTTTTTTGGGGGGCGCCAATCTATTAATAAAAGGCGCAAACTCCTTTCTCGCCGCCGATATACCACCACAGCCTGTTTTAGATAATCTTCTGCGGTTTTTGAGCGGCATTTATTTTGGCATGGGTTTTTTAATGTGCTGGATTGTTTTCCATTTGCAACAGCTAAATGATTTAATTTATTTCATTGGGCTGGTTGTAATTTTTTCCGGATTAGGAAGATGGTATTCCAAAATAAAAGTGGGCTCCGCAGGAAAGTATTTTGATTATATTATGATCTTCGAAATCCTTTTGGGCATTGCCATCATTTTACTCCAATATTTCAGGTAAGTTTAAAATTATTCTTCCCACAAAATATCTCAATAAAAAAGTTAGACAGAATATTTTTTATTTATTAAAAAAAAAATTGCGTAGTTAAATAACTACGCATATATTTGTAGTCAAATAGCTACACAATGAATTTAAGAAGAGACGTTTTTCAGGCCATAGCCGACCCCACCAGAAGGGCGATTCTTACATTGGTTGCTTCGCAATCCCTTACAGCAGGCGCCATTGCTGCAAATTTTGATACTGCAAGACCAACGGTTTCTAAGCATTTGCAAATACTCACCGAATGTACGTTATTAAAACAGGAGCAAAACGGCAGAGAAATCTATTATCATTTAAATCCAAAAAAGATGAAAGAAATAGCAGCCTTTATTGAGCCATTCCGCAAAATGTGGGACAGCCGATTTAATAAATTAGAAACCATCATGAAAAAATACTCCCGATAACTACCGGAACAAAAAAATAAATAATATGGAACAAAAAACAAAAATTAATGCAGAAGACGGCAAACAGGAATTAGTGATAACAAGAGAATTTAATTTGCCATTGCAATTACTTTTTAAAGCGTATGAAGAACCCGCAATTGTGGAGCAATGGATGGGAACCAAGGTGCTGAAACTGGAAAGTAAAAAGCAAGGCAGCTATCAATTTGAAACAAGTGATAATAAAGGAAACAAAATTTTCAGCGCTAATGGAGTAATCCATGAATTTGTTCCAAACAAAAAAATTATCCGCACATTTGAAATGGAACATACAACTTTTGGCGTTCAGCTTGAGGTGTATGAGTTTGAAAAACTAACTGACAAAACGAGCAAATTGAATATGCATGTAATATATGAATCAGCGGCACAAAGAGATGAAGTGCTAAAACTGCCATTTGACCAGGGCATAAATTGGGCGCATAACCGATTACAGGAAATAGTAAGTAAATTAAAATGAACTCGCCACAAAGCCACGAAGAAAAAATATAGTGTCTTTGTCGCCTTCGTGGCAAAAAAAGTAAATATATATTTATGCAAAAAACAAACCCACCAGCCGGACGTGCTGGTAAAATCATCTATTGGATTGCAACCATCTGGCTGGCATTAGGAATGCTCTCAACCGCAATAGTACAATTATGTAAAACGAAAGCAGGCCAGGGCGGCGCTGATATGATAACACATTTGGGTTATCCGGTTTATTTACTCACATTGTTGGGTATCTGGAAAATTTCAGGAACAATAGCGGTGTTAATTCCTAAATTTCCTTTATTAAAAGAATGGGCTTATGCAGGATTTTTCTTTGTGATGACAGGAGCCATATTTTCGCATATTGCTTTGGGCGATTCGATAACAGAAATATTACCTGCGATGTTACTTTTAATTCTTACTGTAATATCATGGTATTTCAGGCCAGCGAATAGAAAAATTGTTTCAGATAAATCAATAAATGAATAAATGAAAAAAGAATTATCATCCAAACAACGTGAAGAATTATTCAACATATTAAAAGTTCGTTTTGATAAAAACATGAATCGCCATAAAAATATTGAATGGGGTAAAGTGCGGGCGAGGCTTCAATCGAATGACGAAAAATTGTGGTCGCTCAATGAAATGGAACAGACTGGCGGAGAACCGGATGTTGCTGGCCAGGATAAAAAAACAGGCCAGTATTTTTTTTATGATTGTTCAGCAGAAAGTCCTAAAGGCCGCAGAAGTCTTTGTTACGACCGTGAAGCGTTGGATTCAAGAAAAGAGTTTAAACCTGAAAATAGCGCCATTGATATGGCTGCTGCTATGGGCATTGAACTTTTAACGGAAGAGCAATACCGTGAGTTGCAGAAACTGGGAAATTTCGATAATAAAACGTCGAGTTGGATAATTACACCTTCGGATATTAGAAAACTCGGTGGCGCTCTCTTTTGTGATCGGCGTTATAATACTGTGTTTACATATCACAACGGAGCAGAATCTTATTATGCTGCAAGGGGTTTTCGCGGCTCGTTAAATGTTTAAGTCGTTTACAGTTTTTTTATAATGATTACCATTATTAGTTTTGCATAAAAAAATATATATGTCAAACAACAGCGTAACATTACACAGAGTGCTTAAAGCAACTCCTGCAAAGGTTTACAGAGCCTTTACTGAACCTGATGCGCTTGCATCCTGGCTTCCCCCTTATGGGTTCATTTGCATTGTTCATAATATAGACGTGAAGCCTGGTGGCAATTACAAAATGTCTTTCATTAATTTTTCTTCAGGCAACGGACATTCTTTTGGAGGTAAATATCTTGAACTTAAGCCGAATGAATTTATAAAATACACCGACAAATTTGATAATCCTGATTTGCCCGGAGAAATGATCACTTCGGTTTGGCTCACGAAAGTTTCCTGCGGTACAGAGCTCAAAGTAATTCAGGAAGGAATCCCGGCAATGATACCCACAGAAATGTGTTATCTGGGATGGCAGGAATCATTAGAAAAATTAAAAAAATTAGTGGAGCCCGAAATTCCTGATATGTGATTTGATTAATCTTTTAGCGAAACAAAATTTAGGCGTTCGAGCACAAACCGTTAGTAGAAATAAAAAAAAAAAATGAAAGCAGTAGTAATCGGGGAGCCATCCGGTGCAACGATGGAAACTATTATGAGCGTTTATCCACGGCATAAAATTATTGTTGAAAAATACATTAAACGAGGTGATGTTATTGGCATCGGGCCTTTTGCGGACAGAGGTAATATGGCGATATTCAAAACCCGTTACGCAGCCGAAGAATTTGTAAAAGAGGATCCTTTTATTCTTGAAGGTTTAGTGAAATCATTTGTTATTCGGGACTGGAATGATAGCATGCTTCCTGATTAAATATTTATAATCTGACTTTTTTTTAAAATGAGTAAAATAAAATGTTGATGTAAAAATTTGAATTGAAAAAAATATTATAATCCATCGCGATGGCGGACATCTGATAAAATAATTTATCTATAAACAAATGAATCCAAAAGTTGATTGGTTTTTTGAAAAAGATACAACATGGCAAAAAGAATTTAAGCAATTAAGAACTTTGTGTCTTGATTGCGGACTTACCGAAGAATTGAAATGGGGGTGTCCCTGTTACACCCTTGAAAATGCAAACGTAGTTTTAATACATGGGTTTAAAGAATACTGCGCATTGCTGTTTTTCAAAGGTGCATTATTACATAAAGCCAATGGTATTCTTATTCAACAAACAAAAAATATGCAATCCGCACGACAAATGCGTTTTACCAATCTTCAGGAAATAGTTACCATGAAATCAATCATCAAAGCTTATATCTATGAAGCCATTGAAGTAGAAAAAGCAGGGTTAAAAGTAAATCTTAAAAAGACTTCTGATTTTACAATTACTGAAGAGTTTCAAAATAAATTAAATAAAAATGTCGCATTAAAAAAAGCTTTTGAGGCATTAACCCCCGGAAGGCAAAGAGCCTACCTATTTTATTTTTCTCAGGCCAAGCAATCCAAAACAAGAGAGTCAAGAGTGGAGAAAAGCATACCGCAAATTTTAAAAGGAAAGGGATTGGATGATTAGATTTAATCTGCAAACATGGGGTCTCCTTACGCTACATGGCTGCATTCTTTTCATCTGCTGCTGTAATTTTATTATTTCCTTTTTGCTGAAGAAAAATTACAATAGACATATTTTTTAAATCAGCAGACGCAGGAATATCAATAGTTGCCACATTATTGCCGTTTTCAATTCTATTAATGGTTTTAAAATTTTCTACCACGTTATAATCGGTAAGCGTGGCGCCACCATTTTCACCGGCATTTATTTGTGTTGTTGTTTTATTGGCAATAAGCGCAATGTTGAGCAATGCTTTATTAATATTTCCTGATGCATCAAAATTTATTTCCGCTTTTCCGTTGGCTGTTTTTATATTTTTAATAGAAAGAAATGCATCGGGTGTTTCTTCAAAAATTTTTTTAATGGTACTAGAAATTTTATTTTCATCACTTCCTATCATTACATTCTGTCCGTTTATAATAAGCTCTGGCGTGTAAACATCTGCATGTAATGCCGATGCATAATTATATTGACGGCGTGTATATTCTTTCGAGCTGTAAGGATCTTTCCATCCCAAATGATCCCAATAATCAACATGAAAAGAAAGGGCAATTACATTTTCTTTTGATGCATAAGTTCCCAAAAGCCTGTCTGCCGGCGGGCAACTGGAGCATCCCTGCGAAGTAAATAATTCAAGCACTGCAATACTTTTATCGCCTGATGAAATAAAATTTGTATTCCTGTTTTTTATTTCCTCTTTATTTTTTTCACCCGAAGATGAAGTGCAAAAAGGTAAAATAAAAAGTGGTGCACATAAAAGCAAATAATGTATCTTTTTCATAAAAAAATATTTATTAAAATACGCTAAGATTTTATAAAAGGTTTCGTTTTATGATATAAAATTTCAAAAAAAAATCAAAAAGCATTTAAAATATTATACTCAAGCCTTACCATAAAATATTTATTGGAAAGCCGTAACGTGTTTCCTGCAAACTGTGCCCGATAGCTGCAATCAAGCCTTGCAATACTATTAAAAATAAACTGAATTGAAGGCGCTATATCAACAAACGATTTGTGCACAGATGGAAATACACTTCCCAATACTTCCATGTATAAATTTACATTTGTTTGTTTATAATTTACATATTCATGTGGAAACAAAAGATACCCGAATGAAGCGCTATAATTAATTGCATGCAAGGATTGATATGCCAACACTTTGTTATTAATATTATTCAGCCTGAATCCATATTCCAAAGAACCGGATGCAGCAATTTTATTGATCAACTTTGTAGCTACAATTCCTGCAATAATTCCTGAATTATTTCCGTCAATATCAAATTCGTCATTTTTATAAATTGCTGTATCTAACAGTGTCGCATACACGCCGTTTCCTTCGCTGATTCTCTTTTTACTTATTATCCACAATTGTTGCGGATTATCAATAAGTGAAATTTTTGAAAACGCTGCCATCCTGAAATGTTCATGCACATCATCCTGCGAATAAAACCGGTATTTTGCATATAAGCTTCCACCTTCGATTCTTAATTTTTTTTGAAACATATCAGAACCATAACCCGCCACATGAACCATTACATGTTTGCTTGCTCCAATCATCAATTCAGGCATGATGCGATAATTTTCAGATGAATGATTGTAGTTCATTTTATAAACTTTGGAAAGTACGCGAAAGCCAATGCTTCCCGTAGCCATGTTGCTTGCAGGTTCTGTATTTACAAACAGTTCCTGTGCGTGTGTTACCGTACAAAACAAAATAACACACGCAGTTGCTATTAACTTTTTCATATGCTATATGGTTACGTGATAAATTCTTGTGCCCTTTGCAATCCCGCTCTGGATGCAGGTTGCATCTGCCACACCGGTTTTATAGCATTCTTTTGAAGTAAGCGAACTGTTCTTTTTATATTCTTTTGCAGATACATATCCTTTGTCCAAAAATTTTATGGTTTTATCACCATTCAACTGCTGGTTGGTTACATTCAGAAACATTAAATTTTTTCCAATTGCCTGCACCGGCTCATCATTTTTAATTTTTAAATCAGTAAAATGAATGGTAGCCCAAAAGTTGGCAACAAAAAAACCTGCGCCTTCCACTTTATTTTTAAGAACATCAAAATCAACCACAGCATTGGGTTTAAAAGTTATTACAAAAGTTGAATTGTTAATATTCGCATCTACCTTGTCAACGAAGTCAACAGTTTGCAGGGCTTTATAAATGGCATTACTGCACATGCTGCAAGTAAGTCCGCTTGCCTGTAGTGAAACTTTCTTTACCTGTGCATTTATGGATGCTGAACAAAATAGCAGCGATATTATAATGATAATATTTTTCATTTTATTTTTTTTTATTGGTTTAATTTTTTACGATTGTATTTGGCAAATATTGAGAATGATAATTTTATTTATTTATAAATAGATTAAAAATTTATAAATAAATAATAGTGAGTATAAATAATACCGGGAAAGAAATACTGCAATAATTTTTAAATGCGAAATACCGAATTAAGAATGCAAACAGATGTACCAGATACCGGCGGAGGAGAACTATCGGTAACGGCTACACGAAAATGATTTGAAGCAAATAATAAAGAAATATAAGCCGGGTAATTTATGATAGCAGTAAGCGGTGAAACAATGTTTACAGCGGCAGATGGCACTTGCTGGCTAGCGGTAATCTTTACAACTGTAAGCTTACTGTCGCAACAACCCTTTCTTCTTTGCGTGCCGCACTTTTCGCACTTTGTACTATGATGATTCCATAAATCAATAGAAGAAAATTTGTCCATACAAAAATGTATGTTCATTGCAAAACCACATGAAGCAGCGAGATAAAAAATTGCAAAAATGGAAATAAAAAATTTCTTCATTACGAAAACAAAGTTAAAGTAAATTGTATAAACTTTTGAAAACATCCTCAATAGCCTTCAGAAAACAAAATCAAAGATTACTTTTGCGCCGTGAAAAAATATTCAGGATACTTTGCTTATTTCGCATTTTGGATTTTTTATTTTATTATTTGCAAAGCGCTTTTTCTTATTTATCATCATTCGCTTACGGCAGGACTTCACGCAAATGAAATCTTCGGTGTGTTTTTGCACGGCTTTCGCATGGATGTATCATTTACAGCTTACATCTGCATTGTTCCTTTTATTTTATTTTTTTTAGGATTTATTTTTATAAATATTAATATTGAAAAAATTATAAGCATTTATACAATCGTTCTTATTATTATTATTTCATTTCTAATAACCGCCGATCTTGAATTGTACACTGCATGGGGCTACCGGATGGATGCTACACCGCTACAATATTTTAAATCGCCGAAAGAAATGGCGGCTTCGGTTTCTTCTTCACCTTTGTTTTTATTATTGATCATCTTTATTATTTTATCAATATTTTTTATTTGGTTTTATAAAAAATTTATTAAACGTTACATTCTTATTAGGCCGGTTAAGTTTTCAATAATCAATTTTCTCATCTCTTTATTTCTTATCGCATTTTTATTTATTCCTGTTCGCGGCGGCATTCAAAAAATTCCGATGAACCAAAGCGATGTTTATTTTTCACAAAATATATTTGCCGATCATGCCGCATTAAATCTTCCATGGAATATTGCTTTTTCTATTTTAAATAAAAACAATAATAAAAATCCTTTTAATTATTTTTCTGAAAGCAAAGCAAAGCAAACGGTAAATGAATTGTATAACAACGGAGCGATAAAAATTCCTTCCATTTTAAATACGCAAAAGCCAAACATTATTTTTATAATCATGGAAAGCTTTACAGCAAAATTTGTGGGTTGCCTTGGTGGTGAACAAGGCGTAACGCCGCACCTGGATTCAATTGCAACCAATGGATTATTATTTACAAATATTTATGCAGCAGGCGACAGGAGCGAGAAAGGACAGGTAGCAGTGCTCAGTGGTTATCCCAACCAGGCGATTACATCAATAATTAAAACGCCCACTAAAACTGAAAAGCTGCCAACAATTACGCAGGCATTGGAAGCAGAAGGTTATCATACAAGTTATACGTATGGTGGCGAATTGGAATTTGCAAATATTAAATCATATCTCATCAATGCAGGCTTTGATAAATTGGTGAGTAAATACTCTTTCCCAATTTTTGAAAGAACTACTTCGTGGGGTGTGCATGATGAATTTGTTTTAAATAAATTTTTTGAAAATATAAAAAAAGAACAGCAACCATTCTTTGCAACATTATTTACTCTCAGCAGCCATGAGCCTTACGATGTGCCTTTTCATAAATTTATCGGAAACGATGAAACAACAAAATTCAGAAATTCTATTGCATACGCTGATAGTTGCATTGGTGTATTTATAAATCATTTAAAAAAAGATTCGCTGTGGCAAAACACATTAATTGTTTTTGTTGCCGATCATGGCCATCTCTTGCCGGGGCACGACAGGAACGATGTTCCATCAAAATTTCATATTCCATTAATTTTTAGCGGTGGCGCTTTAAATACAAAAGGAGTTGTGCCAACGATTGGTTCGCAAACAGATATTGTTGCAACCGTTTTAGATCAAATGAATATTTCACGCGATAAATTTAAATGGAGCAAAGACCTGCTGGATTCTTCTGCAAAGCCTTTTGCATTTTATTGTTTTAATAATGGTTTTGGATTTGTAACTCCTTCCGCAACTTTTACAATGGATAATATTTCCAGAAAAATTATTTTTGAAAAAGGAAATGTAGATTCAAATATGATTACTAACGGTAAGGCATACATGCAGTTCTCTTACCAGGATTATTTAAACAGATAAAACCGGCGGCGAATGCAAACGCCTGTAAAAAAAAGCAAGCAGAAAACATACAGCACTCACAACAAACCAAAGCGTTTTATATCCGTGATGATCGGCAACTAATGCGCCTGCATAAGGCCCTATCGTTTGTGCAGAAGCCCACGCCACGCTGTATAATGCGGCATATTGGCCACGATTGTTTTGCACCGTTCTTCCAATCCAGTATGCATTCATAAAAGGCATCGCAAGAATTTCTCCGAAGGTGAGAATAACCATGCTGAGCACTGCAATAAATCCATAACTGGCACGTGGAAAATTTAATAATAAAAAAGCTGCAGATACCAACAATACACCACTTGATATAAAATGCAAGGATGGCCTTTTTCCTTCCAAAGAAAAAATAGTTATCATTTCAAACAGCGCAATAATAAGCCCATTGAGCGCCATGATGATGCCGATAAATAAAACTGTAAGATGAAAATTTTCTTTAAAAAAAACAGGAATGGTTGTAAACAACTGAAAGAAACAAATCGCAAAGAAAAAAACCAATACCACAAATGAAAGATACGTGCGATCTTTATATGCTGAATTTTTTATTTCAACTTTATTTTTTGTTTTTACTTCTGTTGCTGCATTTCGTGTAGGCGACAACGTTAGGTACAATAAACATGCGGCAAGCAAGTTGGTAATTCCATCTACCCAAAACAATAAATTATAATTAAAGCTGGCGATGATTCCTCCCAAAGCCCCGCCCACAGCCCATCCCAGGTTAATAGAAAGCCGGTTGAGCGAATAAGACCTTGTGCGATTTTGTTCTTTACTGTAATGCGCAATCGCAACGGTGTTAGCCGGCCTGAAAGATTCATTAAGCACAGCAAGAATAAAAGTGCAAATGCAAATTCCTTTATAAGTATGCACTTGCCCTAAAATAATAAACATCGTTCCGCCAAATATTAATGCAAATAATTGCACATAATAATATCCGATTCTATCAACCAATTTACCGCCGAGTAAAGAACCAGCAACAGCGCCCAATCCGAAGAGGCTCATTACAAAACCTGCTTTATCAATTGTAACGCCATAATGCTGGGTAAGATACATTGTCATAAATGGAATAACCATAGTGCCGCTGCGGTTTACCAGCATCACAAGCGAAAGCCACCAGGTGCCCGCAGAAAGCCCTCCGTACGCTTTTTTATATAATGATATTGCATGGTGATACATCATTACAAATATAATTGAACGCATTGTTTTTAATTGATGAATTAATATAATGGAAAATATTAATTAAGGTTTTTGTATAACAAGCCTTGGAGATAGTAAAAAGAGATTTTTTATTTCATTAACCAGCAGTATAATTTATACTTTATCTTCATGTATGATTAACCATTAAACTTTATTTTGTTTTGCATGTTTCTGTTTTAACCTTAGTAGAAAATGGTCATTGATTATTTTGTACCTTATTACCTTATTAAAAAAATGCTTTCACGAAATAAGATATAAGGTTAAATGCCTTTAAAATTATTTTTTATGTAAGCGCTATATCATGGCTGATAATTCCTAAAAAAATTTTAATCGTAAAATTGCTATACTTTATTAAAAAATAAAATCAATAAAATTTTTTATATAAAAAGTATTTCTTAATGAAGTTGCTGATACATACCCGGGATTAAAAGATCAGTCCATTCTTTATATTGAATTCCTGAAGGATGCAAACCGTCCGGTGCAATTAATGAAGGATCATTTTTTGCATTACGCGAAATTGGAGTAATGTCAATATAATGCACGCCGGCATTTAATGATATAGTTTTATTGGCGGCATTGAAAGCATCAATTTCTTTTGCAATCCTTGCTGTGTCTTGTCCATAAGCAAACGGCGTAACGCTGTAATCGGGAATGGAAAGTACAAACACATGGTCTTTTATTCCGCCTGCATAAGCAACAGACCTGTTTAATAATTCGATAAATTCTGTTTGGTATGCATCGAGATTTTTGCGCTGGTATTGATTATTTACACCGATGAGCAATGTTACCAATGAATAATTTTGCGCAGGCGGATGGTTATTTAATGCATTTAGAAGATTGGAAGTAGTCCATCCCGTTACTGCAATAATATCGGGATCTTTTATTGTAATATTTTTTCCCCGTAATACATTTACAACCTGAACCGGAAATCTTTCCGAGTCGGGAACCGATTGGCCAATGGTATAAGAATCACCTAAAGCAAGATAGATTTTGAATGAATCCATTGAATTGTTTTTTGAAGTATCGGAGCTATCAACGTTGTTTATCGGATCTACAAAAGGATCCCTGTTTTTAGCGCACGAAATTAATGATACAAATAAAATTGAAAAATAAAAAGGCTTCTTCATAAAATTATTTACGAAAAAAGCTTTGATGAAAGATGGATAAAAAAATGTTATTAATAAATTCAATTGTTTATGCAAATATTCTTCAGATAAATAAGGTAATAAGGTCAATAATTTTTAATTCACTCTTTTACTAAGATTTCATTAACACTTATATTTTTGAAACAAATTTTTTCATAAATAAAAAATAAAATTATTTATGTTGCCTGAACAACCATTGCATCATTAATGGATCGGTATATGCGCCCAACCATGAAAAATGGCCCACTTCAGGATATTGTGTAAAACCAGGATGGGCGCCGGCTTTGGTAAGCGCTTCTAACATTTCCAAAGAAAATTTTGGATTCACAGCCGCATCTTCTGCGCCGCAAAAAATCCAGATGGGTAAATGAGCAATGGAAGAAATTTTGGAAGTATCGCCGCCGCCACACACGGGCACGGCCGCTGCAAATAAATGAGGGTATCTTTCAATTGCATCATACGTGCCGAAGCCTCCCATAGAAAGTCCGGTAATATAAATCCTATTCGTATCAACCTGTAAATTTTTTATCAGCTTTTGAATAAGGCTATATAAAAGTTCCATGGGCTTAGAAGGGGAAACGGGCAAAGACATTTCTGTACTATTTTTTTTCATTAAAAAATTTGACCACCTCATTTTTTCAGGACATTGTGGAGCAATTATTATGGCAGGATGTTGTATCATATTTTTCTCTTCCGCAAAATTCATAACTCCCCATTTTAATTGCGATTCATTATCATTGCCTCGCTCGCCGGAACCATGCAAAAAAATTACCAACGGATATTTTCGCAACGTATCATAATCGGGAAGGAGCTGCCGGTACAGCAATGTGTCGCCTTTGCCATTGGTAAATTTTTCATAACTAAATGCTGATCTTTGTGAAAAAGATTTTTTGTTGAAACATAAAAATGATAAGCATAATACAATTGATTGTAATATTATTTTTTTCATAAAAAATATTTAATAAAAATTATTAATTTCCTACTCATAAATATAAGAAATGGCTTTATAAAATAACCTTTCCCCTGGCGGGTATCTTCACCCGACATTCTTCAATCATAATTTATCCTGTGCTGCCGCAGATATGCAGTGTGGCTTTGCGCATCGCATATCTGTGCCATTGAATATTTTATCATTGGTTTCTCCAATGACGAGTCTGTAAGAATGCTTTATCATTTTGTAGGGTCTTATTTCAATAAAAAAAATTATTGCGGCAGCAATACTTTATCAATTACAAAATATACACCGTTTACACAATGATTATCTGTAACGATTCCATTTAAAGAAACTGCTGCATTGGCTGCTGCGCCTGAATATGGTGCACCGCCACTTGGAAAAGTTCCTAAGCCGGTAAAATACAAACCGGTTACAAAAGGTCCCGTAAAAGTTGCCTGCGCCATTATTCCCGGATGAATGGGAACCACCGTATTTACAAGGGTTGTATAAAAAGAAGGCATTGAAGGAAAGTTTACAGAAAATGCTCTGATATTGGGTTGAAAAGCGCCGGTAGTTGTATTAGGCGTTGCTAAAAAATGGTACGCCATTATTCCGGCAACCTCTGCGGTGGTAACATTGTTAGTGCTTAAAAATGCAGGACCCGCAGCCACTGCAGCGTTTGCAGTTGAAAGAGCATTAGCGGTATCTGTGGCCGTTGGCGGATGAATTTGACTTATTCCATTAATATAGGCCTGAAAAACAAGTCCGAAAATAATGGTTTGAAACGCGGCGTCGTTCGGAGCAAGCACTGTCATATTGGTAACTGCATAGCCAAGCAGCGAATCTAATTTACTTAAACCTGATTGGCCGCTATCTGCTCTTGCAATAGCGGCTTTAAAGTAAGTAAGATTGGGATTATTATAAATAGCATCTTTTAAAAGCTGGCTGGGTGGCGCTACCAGAGCAGCAACCGGATGTACTACTCCATTACTAAATTTCATATCGGGGCCTACAACAGGAATATTGTTATACCAAAAACCATTAGTTCGTACAGATGGAAAGCCCGATAAATCTAATGCAAGCGGAGTACCCGGAATGGTTCCTATTTTTAAATAAGTTGGCAACTGAATATTTGGAAATGTAGCAGCTACATCAGTTGATAAATATTGTTCCCCGGGTATAATATGATATTGAATTAAAGGAACCAGTTTTGATAATGGAAGTGCATTAACTACGCCAACTGAAGAAATTCCTGAAAGCCGGAACGCATCATTATTGGGTAAAAAAACGGTAAATAATTTTGTAGAATCGCTTAAAACCGCGAGCATCCCCGTTTTGGTGGCAGCTGCTTTAAAAAAACTATAACTGGTATCAGCGCTGATGGCCGTACCAATAGAAACGGAACTGTTATTTACCGGAGGATAAACTATTGGCGTTGCATGAGGCAAATCTTTGTTGCATGAAAAAGCAAATGCTGCAATTGCAACAAGCCAGAAAGCTTTTACAAGCCTGTTATTTTTAAAAAAATTTATTTTCATATTAATTATTTAAAATGATAAAAATTATTTTGCTTAAAAAATATTATAACCAATACTTACATAATAAATTCCGCCAATGGCAGCATTAGCAAATCCATCGCGGTAATATTGATTTAATAAATTAGTGGCGCCCAGTTTTAATAAAACTTTTTGGGCAGGAAACTTATAACTTAATTGCCCATCCACTGTTTGGTAAGCGGGAATAACGCCGTTGGCAAAATCACTTTCAAAATTTATTTTATCCTGCCAGCGATAGGTTACATTAAAGCCAAACCTGTTTTGAAAACCAAAGCCTGTATTACTAAAAGTTAGGCCTGCTCTGTATTTGGGGGCATTAAAATCTGCAGAAAAACCTGAGGGAACATTATCAAGGTTATCAGAACTTAGGGTACCACCGATTGTAAAGTTATGCGGAAGCACATAAGTAAGGCTTGTACCAAAACCATAAGTGTTTACATTTCCTTTTATGTTGTATGGAATGGAATAAGTAGTTACCAAAGTAGCATTATTAAGATTTGATTTTATTTGGTCGGATGTTCCGGTAAATACATCCCTATCTCCGTTTACAGATTGTGCAATGGCAGTTCGCGAAATAAAATTATTGTAAATTCCATAATATCCATAAACGTCTATCAGCAATCTTTTTTGAGCTAATAAACCTTTATATCCTGCTTCAAAAGAGTTTACATTTTCTGCTTTTAATTTACCAACATTAAGCGCTTGCGGATTACCGGCAAATAAATTATCATCAATTGAATAAACAGGATTGGTATTGAAATGATAAAATGTTTTAAAGCTGGAAACGCCGCCAATTAATGCTGTGCCCCCGCCCACTCTTAAATTAATATATTGCTGCTGGGTAGAAGCAAAACGATATGCCTGCTGGTACGATAGCCTTATGTTATTATCTTCTGCTACTTTTATTATTGCAGAAAGGCGCGGTGTAAATCTTCCATCAAAATTATCATTCTTATCATAACGTGCAGAAGCAATCAATCTCAGCCGGTCGTTCAAAAAATGTTTTGTGGCCTGAACATAAGCGCCATATTCATTAATACCAATGCTGCCTGTTGAATCAACAAAGATGGTTCCTTCAGAATTTAAAACATATCTTTTATAATTAGCTCCCACTAAAACATCTGCAAACTTAGAAGTATAGGGAGTTAAATTATATTGGCCTTCTATATTATAGAGATCTGTTTTATCTATAAAGCGACCACCTCCTTTAGAAATAGGAATGCTCCTTACTTCGTCAAAAAGTTGCTGAAACTCTTCAGAGCCCGGAGCCGGCCTCCCTTGATCTGCAACTGCGCGTGCTGCATTGTGTGCATCAATATCGCTCATGCCCGATAATTTTGCATTTAAAAAAGCAAAAGAATATTGCGCATACCATCCGTTGGCGCCGCCGCTTGGTTTCCATGCTTCATTTACCAATCGTGCAGTTACCGTTGCATTATAAGAATCGCCTGAGTTTTCCTGGGTTGTATAAGCTCTCAAAAACCAATTGGGATTCACCAATTCAATTTTATATTGGCCCATTTTAAAATTCAGTAATGAATACCGATCGCTACCGGTATATACCGTATTTCCGGTTCCCCAATTTCCTTCCGCATTTAAAGAAAGGGTATTGGTAAGTTTATAGCTTACTTCGCCGGAAAGTTTCAGATCAATAGTATTTGGATCAATAAAATCTTTTTCATCATAGCCGGTGCGTGAAACAGGAATTGAAGCAGGTAATGCATTTATATAAGGTGCATAAAAAGGGGCCTGCTGTGCTAAAGGGTTCAAAACATTTGACCGAATATCAGCCGTTGTTTCATCGCCATATACGTTTACGCCATCATAATTCGGATCGGTTTCACGAGTACCGGTTTTTATTCCGCCGATTGCCCCAATGCGATCATAATCACGATAGTCATTAGCGACCCAATCTTTGGCCTGTATTAATTCACCCGCAATTTTAAATGCAAATTTTTCACTTACTTTTTTTGCCCATCTTAAATCCCAATTATAATAAGGAGAAGCATTTCTGTCTCTGTTATCAATATTCATTATACCTGTTTTTACTTCAAAAGAAAATCCCTGATATTTGAAAGGATCTTTGCCTGTAATAAGTATAGCGCCATTCATACCGCCCGGGCCATACAATGCAGATGATGCGCCTTGTAATAATTCAATACTTTCTACATCCAGTTCGGTTAATCCAACTATTCCGCCTGCAGAAAAATTTAACCCCGGCGCCTGGTTATCCATTCCATCAACAACCTGGTTCACACGAAGACTTCCGCTTCCATTAAAGCCTCGCGTGCTTGGCGTAGAAAAAGTGAGTGAAGAAGTTACTACATCTACACCTTTCAATTTTGAAATCATATCATAATAAGAAACAGCAGGTGTATTGCGTATGTTGACAGCACCGATTCTTTCAATAGTTACAGGGGATTCTAATATTTTCGATGGAGTTCTTGTAGCAGCAACTACTATTTCCTGTCCAAGCGTCATTTGGGGAATAAGATGTACATTCACCATTTCAGAAGATTGCGCTACGGTGAGTTCCTGCAATTTAAATCCTATTGAAGAAATGATGATAGTAAGTGGAAACTGCTTATTGGTTTCTAAAGTAAAATTTCCTTTATCATCTGTATAAGTGCCGGCTGTTCCGCCTTTCACGGTTATAGAAACCGCAGGCACTCCTTCGCCGGTAACATTGTTTTTTACAGTTCCTTTTATTAGATTATTTTGACCAAAAGCAGTTAATGAAAAAGTGGTAGCTGCTATCAATAAAATACAAAACCTGAAATTGTTTATCATAGCAATTGTTTTAGTTTTAAATTAAAAACAAGGTAACTTTTTTAGAGATAATGCAAAATATCTTTTTTTATACACAAATACAAGTTGTGAACAAATTCCACAATTAAAAATAAAAGGGGAAATTTTCTATTATTATTTTAGCAAAATGCAAACAAAAATTTTCCCCAATCAAACAGGATTTTATAAAGGTAAAGTAAGAGACGTTTATACTATTGATGATCACTTATTGGTAATGATCGCTTCCAATCGAATTTCGGCATTTGATGTTATTCTTCCCAAACCCATTCCGTATAAAGGACAAGTATTAAATTCGATAGCAGCTTACATGCTCAATAGTACAAAAGATATTTGCTCCAATTGGCTGCTGGAGGTTCCTGCGCCCAACGTTTCTATTGGTTTAAAATGCGAACCGTTTAAAATAGAAATGGTGGTGCGCGGAAACCTTACAGGCCACGCCTGGCGCACTTATTCAGCCGGTAAAAGAATTTTATGCGGAGTAACCTTAGCAGAAGGGCTGCGCGAAAACGATTATTTCAACGAGCCAATCATTACACCTTCTACCAAAGCCAGTGAAGGGCACGATGAAGATATAAGCAAAGAAGAAATTATTGCAAGAAAAATTGTTTCAAAAGATGATTATGAAATATTAGAGCAATATGCTTTGCAACTTTTTGCAAGAGGGAAAGACATCGCCGCCAAAAGAGGATTGATATTAGTTGACACAAAATATGAATTTGGAAAATTGAACGATAAAATTATTTTAATAGATGAAATACATACACCGGACAGTTCACGATATTTTTATGCAGATGGTTTTGAAGAAAGACACGCGAAAGGAGAAAAACAAAAACAACTAAGCAAAGAATTTGTGAGAGAGTGGCTCATTGAAAATAATTTTATGGGAAAAAAAGGACAGCAGGTTCCGCAAATGAGCGATGAATGGATTTCGGTTATCCGTAACCGTTATATTGAGTTATATGAAAAATTAATCGGCGAAAAATTTATACCCGAAGCATTGAGCGATGAAGAAACCGTGCAAAGAATTGTAAAGAGTTTGCAGCATTTTATGTGAGGTGTTTCTTTCTCATTTACAAATAAAAAAATTGCGTTTATACGTTACCGTTAGTAAAATTTTTTTATTAAATAGCACTTGAAAAAATATATTAATTAATACTGCCCTGGCGTGCTTTTATAAAATCACTTACCAAATAACTGATAAGTTTTCCGGTAGTATTATTTTCATCTCCATTTTCTAAGGCAGTGGCTCCCTCGCAAATATGAACGTAGGCTACTTTACAATCAGTTGCTACAAAATTTATAAATTGTCTTGCATGTAATGTTGTTATTCCGCAAGGCGATAATGCGCTGCTTAAAACATTTTCTATTGAATCAAGATCAAGCTCAATGCCTGTATAATTATCTTCTGTAAAACCGGTAGCATGTGCAATTGCCTGGATAAAATTTCTTTTTTCATGAATAAAAATATCTTCATAAGTAATACAATCAATAAAAGGATTGTTTAAAATATCTGTCCACACATTTTGTTGTAAATAATTTTCATGCACGCCTATTGCGCAATATTTATTTAAATATCCGTCTTCATCAGCATAGCGAAATGCATTACCACTGTGCCTTCCTTCCATTGGGCGATAATCAACATGTGCATCAAGATTTATGCAATTGATCTGTGCCAGCTGCAAAAGCTCTGCTTTATGCAATCCTTTTGCAGCCCCTTTTATAGCAGGATATGCATTGTTGTGTCCGCCGCCAATTATAATTGGAATTCTTTTATGGTAAGTAATTATTTTTATTAATTCTTCCACTTCATTATCAATTGTGATTACGGCATGACGGTAGGCTGCAATTTTTTCATCACCGGTTGATGCATTAATACTGATTATATTTTTTATATCATTAAAATCAAAGTGTCCTGCAATCATTACATTTTCGCCCGTAAAAAAATCATTACTTTGAATATTTAAAAAAGCATTAAGAAAAGGAAACCAGCACGAATCTGCTCCGCCCTTGCCCAGGTTGGCTTTCACGCCTATGTCTTCGGGTATGCCGATGATAATATAGGATGCTTTTGTGTGAGAAATATTTTTTTCAAAAGAAATTTTTTCGTTGCAGGCGTTTACACATTCACCCAATTTAGTTTCAAACTTACGAAGATGTGTATGAGAAAGTATTTCGGTTTTATTGTAAGGCTTAAAATGTTTCATGCACAGAAATTTATTTGGGACTTTTTAGACAATAAAAATAACAAGAAGCTATCATTGCTTTATAAGTTAAGAATCAACTTTGCCAACGTTCGTTTTACTAATTTTAAGTCGCTGTGTGATATTTGTCCAATATTTCCAAATACTAAAGAAGAATAAAGGGTTTGAATTTTATGAATTCTAACATATGATGCTGATAGTAATCCCGCCATTTGCCAATCATTTATGTAAACATCGAATTCAGTATTGTACGCTTGACTCGTAATTTTGGCAATTAAGATGTTGTTATCCCCAGTATCTTTAATAACCATGACAGGTCGGCGTTTTGAGCGTAAACCATCTGAGAAAGGAAAGTTAATTATAAGAACTTCACCAAATAAATACATACAAGTTTAAGGTTTAATTATTGCCCATCATCATTTACCAACATGGATAATTTATTCCATTCCTCATCCTTCCATTCTTCGTAAAGGCGTTCCCCTTCAGGTATGAGTAATACACGCACTTGCTGATTTAACTGAATTTTTTCCTTGATATCTTCAGGAATTTTTATTTCGGTGAGTGAAGAAATTGTAGTTTTGAATTGAAGTGATTCCATAATAAACATTTTATTAAAGATACTTTTTCTTAGCAAAAAAGTAAGTTAATGATAAGAGTAATATTTTTTGGGGGCCTTTTTATTTGAAAAGAATCTACTAAACAAACGCCCCATTTATCATTACCTTATCAATTAAATTAGTTGCAAATGAATAAGGAAGATATGCCAGCGATGGAACAGGTTTTGTAAAAATTAAATTCGCTTTCTTGCCAACAGAAATGCTGCCAAAATCATTTTCAATTTCCATTGCAAAAGCGCCATTAATAGTAGCTGCATTCATCGCTTCCTCGGGAAGCATTTTCATTTGAATGCATGCAAGCGAAATAACAAAATTCATATTGCCTGATGGCGATGAGCCGGGATTATAATCGGAAGCAAGCGTAACAGCAGCTCCCGTATGAATCAATCTACGAGCGGGTTGTAAGGGCATTCTTAAAAAAAATGCTGCAGAAGGTAACAGTGTTGCGCAACCATTAAATTTTCCAAGCAATTGAATTTCTTGTTCATTTAATGTTTCCAAATGATCAAGAGAAATTGCGTTTAATTCAATTCCTTTTTCGATTCCTCCGATGCTGTTGAGTTGGTTCACATGCAGCTTCGGTTTTAATCCATACTCTTTACCTGCTTTACAAATTCTTTCCATTTCTTCTGCAGAAAAAAAATCCTTTTCACAAAAAACATCAATGTAATCAGCAAGCTTTTCTTTTGCAATTACCGGAAGCATTTCATCTATTATTATGTTGATATATTTTTCATGGTCATTTTTATATTCCACAGGAAATGCATGTGCTCCAAGAAATGTTGATTTAATTTTTAAAGAACTTTTTTCTTTTAATTTTTTTATTACACGAAGCATTTTTAATTCTCCATCCAACGTTAATCCATATCCACTTTTAATTTCAATAGCGCCGGTTCCCAATTTGGTAACTTCTTCTAATCTTTTCCAGGCCTGGATAAATAATTCACCTTCGGAAGTTTCATTTAATTTTTTTGCTGAATGTAAAATACCTTCTCCCTTTGCAGCAATTTCGGCATAACTTAATCCTTTTATTTTATCAACAAATTCATTTTCTCGGCTGCCCGCAAACACAAGGTGGGTGTGACTATCGCACCAGCATGGCAACACAATACAATTATTTTTTAACCTTGTTGATTGATTTGTGTTATGCTTATAATTATTCATGCTGCCATACTTTGCAATTATATCATCTTCAATAATTATATACGCATTTTTTATACAAGGCAAATTGAAAAGTTCATTGCCGCGAAGCAATTTATTTTCTTCTCGGGTGTTAACAAGCAAACTGATATTCGTAAATATTTGCGTAGCCATGCAATGCTAATTTATGTGTAATTATTCAATCAATATTATTATTAAAATTTTTTTTCATTAATGACTAATATTTCTTAAACTAACTTTATAAAACGATTTTGAAATCATAAATAATCATTTTAAAAAAATGTTTTGTACAAAAATTAATTTAATAGCAATTATAATTTTATGCTTTCATCTTACTTCGTGCAGCCAGAAATCAAATACTGAAAACAAAAAATTTATGTACACAAATGCGCTCATTCATGAAACCAGCCCTTATCTTTTGCAGCACGCACACAACCCTGTAAACTGGTATCCATGGGGCTTTGAAGCGCTTGCGAAGGCAAAGAAAGAAAATAAAATGTTATTAATAAGTGTGGGTTATGCAGCGTGCCATTGGTGTCATGTAATGGAACATGAAAGTTATGAGGATACAACGGTTGCTCACACTATGAATGAAAATTTTATTTGTATAAAAGTGGACAGGGAGGAACGCCCCGATGTGGACCAGGTGTACATGAATGCTGCCTATCTTATCAATGGAAATGGCGGCTGGCCCTTGAACGCACTGGCAATGCCTGATGGCAAACCTTTTTATGCAGGCACTTATTTTCCTAAAGAAAGGTGGATACAGGTTTTGAAATATTTTTCTGATTTATATAAAAAGGATCCAGAAAAATTACAAGAGCAGGCTGATCATGTTGCCAAAGGAATAAGAGATATTGAAAATGTTCCGATGAATAAAAACACCATTTCATTTTCAGAAAAAAATTCAGATGAAATGTTTGATACTTTACAACAGAACATTGATTGGAAAAAAGGCGGCACTACCAGTTCGATAAAATTTCCAATGCCATCCATTTGGGAAAATCTTTTGCAGTATAATTATTTCACTAAAAATAATGATGCATTAAAGGCAGTTGAAACCACATTGCAACATATTGCTGAGGGTGGAATATACGATCAGATTGGAGGAGGTTTTTCAAGATATTCAACCGATGCGAACTGGCATGTTCCTCATTTTGAAAAAATGTTGTATGATAATGCGCAGCTTGTAAGCCTTTACAGCCATGCATTTCAGCTTACCAAAAATCCTTTATACAAAAAAATAGTTTATGAAACAATTGGATTTATAAAACGAGAACTCACTTCGCAGGAAGGTGGATTTTATTCTTCGCTTGATGCAGACAGTGATGGCGAAGAAGGGAAATTTTATGTGTGGAGTAAAGATGAAATAAAAAAAAATTTAGGAAATGATGCAGATATTTTTTGTGATTATTTTGGAATAACTGATAAAGGAAATTGGGAGCATGATAAAAATATTCCTGACATAAATGAAGGCGATAAAAATAGACTCAAAAAATACAATCTTACAAAAGATGAACTTGAAAATAAAATTGATTCATTAAAATTAAAGATACTAACGGTAAGGGATACACGCAATCGTCCGCAGACAGATGATAAAATATTAACCTCATGGAATGCCCTGATGGCAAAGGGTTTGCTCGCTGCATATGAAACTTTTGGCGAAAAAGATTTTTTACAAATGGCTGAAACGGATATAAATTTTTTATTAAAAAAAATTACAACAAAAGAAAATGGTTTGTATCGAAATTATAAAAATGATACAGCGACTATACATGCATTTCTCGATGATTATGCTTTTATGATAAGCGCTCTTATTGAATATTATCAGGTAAGTTTTAATGAAAATTATTTGCAAAAAGCAAATGAACTGATGCAATACGCACTGCAGCATTTTTATGATTCTACTTCAGGAATGTTTTTTTATACAGATGATTTGTACAGCAATTTGATTGCGCGCAAAATGGAAGTGGCTGATAATGTAATTCCGTCATCTAACAGTGAAATGGCAAAAAATTTATTATTGCTTAGTTTATATTTTGAAAATGAAAATTATAAAAATCAATCTGCTCAGCTTGTAAAAAATGTTATAGAAGATATGAAAAAAACTCCAGGATATTATAGCAACTGGGCGCAGGCACTGGCTTTGCAAATTAAAGAGCCTTACGAAATTGCTATTGCTGGCAACGAATGGAAAGAAAAACTTTCTGAATTTCATAAACATTATTTGCCCGATGCAATTTATCTTGGCGGTGCAAGTGAAAGTAATTTTTCACTCTTACAAAATAAATTCATAAATGGAAAAACGATGATTTACGTTTGCCGGAACAAAACATGCAGACAACCAGTGGAGCAGGTTTCAGCAGCACTGCTTCAGATAAAATAATTTATTTGAACAAAATATTATGGCTTAATAGCTTTCCACTTCTGCGGCTTTTCTTCTTGAAGCAGTTTTATATTTTGTGATATTTGAATCTTGATTTTCGCAAAAATCAGTTTTAGTAAATAGCTGTGCGCTCCAAACATAATCAAGCTCCACCATATCGCTGCTTTCAAATCCAAGTTCAATTAAAGCATTCCATGAACAATCTCGATTCAAATCGCTGGCAATCTTCGAAGTTACTTTAGGAAACGCAATCCATAACTTTCCTGCATCATGTAAAGCGGGACAAACTTCAGAAAGAATTTTGCATAATTGATTTGAATTTAAAGCAAACACCAGCGCAAAGTCAATCTTTCTCGTTTTTAAAAGCTGGGTAACATTTTTTGAAAATGAAAGCTTCGAAAATTGTTTTTCAATTGTAGATGGAAGACCTTGGATTAACAGATTTTTTTCATTTTCTAATTGCAATTTTTCAAACAATGTTTGAGACATAAGCGAAGAAAAATTTTAAGATTAAAAAAATTGCCCTAATTACCTGCACCACTGTATATCATTGGGGTTGGAAAAATCAAGAAAAAACAAGGTGCAGAAAAGACAGATGCAAAATTACATAAAATATTGCTTCCTACCAATAAAACATCTATAAAAGAAATGATACGCCTGATAATTTTTAATTTGAATTTACCGGCTGGTAATATTTTAAAGCTTCATTCATGTACGTTTTTAATTTGGCAATTCTTTTTGAATCTAAAGGGTGATCGCTTAAAATTTCTGGAGTTTGCTGGCCTTTACTTAAGTTTGCCATCCTTGTCCAAAAAGGAATAGCTTCTCTGGGATTATAACCGGCCATAGCTGCGAATATAAGTCCATAATGATCGGCTTCATATTCTTGCTGCCGGGAGTTGGGTAGCAATACCCCGATTTGGGCAGTAGGCGCATATATGGCATTAAAAATATTATTTGCCTGAGCATTGCCCGATGTAAATACATCACCGGTAAGGCCTATTCCCTGCGCCAAAAGAGCCTGACTTATTCTTTCCTGTCCATGATGCGCCACAGCATGGGTAATTTCGTGCCCCATCACTATTGCCAGCGCGGCTTCATTTTGTGTAACCGGTAAAATGCCTGTATAAACTACTACTTTTCCGCCAGGCATACACCATGCATTTACTTCTTTGTTATCTACCAAATTAAATTCCCAGTTATATCCTGACAATTCATTAGACAATCCTTTCTGGCTATAATATCTTGTAATGGCATCGGCAATGCGCCTTCCCACACGCTTTACCATTTCTGCATCTTTATTGGTTGAAGCGCTTACAACTTTATTACTTGCAAGAAATGAATTGTATTGAGTAACCGCTTCTTTTTGAAGTGTTGATTCGGAAACGAGAGATAATTGCTTACGACCCGTGATTGCATTAGTTGTACATGCAACTATAATTATAGAACTTAATGCAATAAGTGCAAATATTTTTTTCATCATAAAATTTTTGATCTTTTATTAAAGAAACAATTGGCGTACCAAATTACGATGAAGATTATTTTTTTAAGAAGGAAGGAGTATAAATGAAAAATAAAGAGCGGATAATTAAGATTCTCTTCTGCGCATTTTTCTTCTATCACGATATTTTAAGATAGGAACGCGATTTTCATTTCCGTTAAGAAGCCGGCTGATATTTTTTTGATGGGTCAATACAATAAGCGCTGCCACTGCAACTGCAAATACTCTGTAAAAAACTTCTTTTTCATTATAGATCCATAAAACACATATTGGCAAAGCAATACCTGCAAGAATAGAACTTAAAGAGACGTACCTGGTTAAAAATAACACTAATAAAAAAACGCCAACGCAACACACAGCAACAATGGGCTGAATGGTGAGCAACATTCCAAAAAGTGTAGCAACACCTTTACCTCCTCTGAACTGCGCCCATATCGGATAAATATGACCTGCCACTGCTGCAAGCCCCAACCCTATCATAAGATTGGTACGTTCTAATTCATTGGTAAGATAATAAGGTAATAAATTATAAAGCGCAACAGCCAGAATTCCTTTAAGCATATCGCCAGCCATTACTATGGTTCCAAATTTTGGGCCCAACACTCTGAAAGTATTGGTAGCGCCCATGTTGCCGCTACCATATTCTCTTATATCAACACCAAAAAAAGACCTGCTTATAATTAATGCGGTGGGAATTGATCCAAGAAGATATGCAATTATAATGAGTAAAAGTTCTTTCATAAATTATGGTAAGGTTGACAAATATAGCACTAAAATTAATGGGTAACCTTTATTATTTTCCCAAAAATTATTGCTTTTGAAATAATAACGCAAGCCATTTATTTTTTTGCGATAATTTTTTTTTAATAAAATCATTTTTAACAAAAACAGAAATGATTCCCGTCTCATTTTCTGACAGAATACCACTGGCGATTAAAAAAGTTCCTGAACGTAACAGCATTGAAAAATCTTTTGCATTTTCTTTCAGTACATTTAAATTGATATTTGCCAGAATAATATCAACGAAAGAAATGCCTGTAATATTATTTTGTTGCTTCACAATAATATTATTACAATTATTTGCTTTAATATTTTCTAATGCATTTTCAATGCTCCATTCATCTTGATCAATTGCTACAACCGAAGCTGCGCCTTGCTTTTCAGCAAGAATGGCAAGAACACCCGTGCCGGTTCCAAAATCAAGAACGCTTTTATTTTTGAAATTAATTTTTTGCATTAAATCAATCATTAAAAAAGTAGTGGGATGATGGCCAGTGCCAAAACTCATTTTTGGCGTAATGATTATTTCATGTTTTACATTTTTTATAGGCTTGTGAAAAGCGGCTCTTATTGCCACAAAATTATTTATAACAACAGGCTGCAAATTGTTTTCCCATTCCTCGTTCCAGTTTTTATCTTCAATGATTGAATAGGTATATATTGTATTTGCCGGTAATAATTTTTTAAAATGGTTTTCATTAAAATCTTTTTCTTCTATATAAGCAAATAAAATATTTTCATCTTGTTCAAATGCATAAAAATTATTTTCAGATAATTCAGCCATTAGTATTTCACCTGCATGTAATGAAACTGATTCAATTTTTATTTTGATAAAATTTTTCATAAAAAAAAAGCCTGCAGAATTCTACAAGCTTATTTATTTAGTTTGATAAAAAATTAATTATTTCCAGAATGCCTTGTTGCAGGATTTGATTCCGGCTTCGGCATTAAAGCTTTGCGGCTTAGTTTAAATTTTCCTGTTTTAGGATCAACCCCCACCAGTTTTACTTTTACTTTATCACCTTCGGTAAATATATTATCCATATTTTCAAGCCGTTTCCACATAATCTCTGAAATATGCAACAGTCCTTGTTTTCCGGGCATAAATTCTACAAACGCTCCAAACTCTTTAATACCTTTTACAGTGCCTTCATATACATCTCCAATTTCCGGAACTGCAACAATACCCTTCACCCACGCAACAGCCTGGTCAAGGCTATCTTTATTTGCCGAGAAAATACTTACCTCACCTGTTTTACCTACTTCAGTTATATTAATAGTAGCGCCGGTAGTTTTTTGTATTTCCTGAATTACTTTTCCGCCCGGGCCTATTACTGCGCCAATAAATTCTGAATCTATAATTAATTTTTCCATTCTCGGCGCATTCGGTTTTACATCGCTTCTATGCTGGGGAATACATTTGTACATCGCATCCAAAATAAATAATCTTCCTCTCTTTGCCTGGTCAAGCGCCTGCCGCATAATATCCATACTTAGTCCATCAACTTTTATATCCATCTGTACGCCGCAAATTCCTTCTCTTGTGCCGGTAACTTTAAAATCCATATCGCCTAAATGATCTTCATCACCCAAAATATCGGTAAGCACTGCAAACTTTCCTTCTTTTGAAATTAACCCCATTGCCACGCCGCTTACATGTTTCTTAAATGGAACGCCTGCATCCATTAATGCGAGCGAGCCTGCACATACAGTAGCCATAGACGAAGAACCATTGCTTTCCAGAATATCGCTCACTACTCGCACTGTGTAAGGATAATCTCCTCCGGGAAGAATTTGTTTTAAAGAACGCATGGCAAGGTTACCATGTCCTACTTCTCTTCTTCCAACACCTCTCATCATTTTCACTTCACCTGTTGAGAAAGGTGGAAAATTATAATGTAAAATAAACTTGGAGTAATCGCTGGTGGCGGCGCTTTCTACTAATAATTCATCTAATGGTGTGCCGAGCGTAACTGTAGTTAAAGATTGTGTTTCGCCTCTTGTAAATAAAGCAGAACCATGTGGTGAAGGAAGATAATCTATTTCCATTGTAAGTGGTCGAATATCTTCAAGCCCGCGCCCATCAAGGCGTTTATGATCATTTAATATCATATCGCGAACAACATGATATTGTAATTCGCCAAAATAAAATTTTATTAATGCTTTATCTTCATCTGAAATTTCTTCACCAAGAAATGCTGTGGTTTCATTTAAAAGATTTTCAAACGCTTCCTGTCTTTCATTTTTTAAAGTAGCTTTCGATGCAATGGCAAGCATTTTATCTTTTGCAAAACCAATTATTTTTTCATACAATTCTTTATTACGATAAGGCTTTACGTATTCACGTTTTTCTTTTGCACCAACTTTTTCTCTAAGTTCCTGTTGTGCCTTTACCTGTATTTTTATAGCGCCATGCGCTGTTTCAATTGCTTTTACTAAATCTTCTTCCTGGCATTCTTTGGCCTGCCCTTCCACCATCATTATATTGCGATCGGTAGCTGCAATAATAAATTCCATTTCAGCATTGGCAAGTTGCGTGCGGCTTGGGTTCACAATCATTTCTCCATTTACTTTTGCAATGCGTACTTCAGAAATAATTTCCTGGATGGGAATATCAGAAACGGCTAAAGCCGCAGAAGCTGCCAGGCAAGCCATGGCATCGGGCATTACTTCTGCATCGCTGGAAATAAGCGATACCAACACTTGTACCTCGCATAAATAATCTTCAGGAAACAATGGCCGCAAGGCACGGTCAATAAGCCTTGAGGTTAATATTTCATAATCATTTAGTCTTGCTTCTCTTTTAAAAAATGAACCGGGAATACGACCTGCCGATGCAAATTTTTCCTGGTAATCTACCGTTAATGGAAAAAAAGACTGGCCTTCTTTCGGCTCTTTATTAGCAACCACTGTAGCAAGTATTACGCAATCGCCTGAACGCACTGTTACTGCGCCATCAGCCTGGCGGGCAAGTTTTCCTGTTTCGATAGTAATCATGCGGCCTTCGCCTATATCGAACGTAACTGAGATGGGATTTGGAGTCATATTATTTTTTGTATTAAAAAAAGTAATCCCAACCGGATATTCAGTTGGGAATAACTTTTATATCATTAAAGTTTTTTATTATTTACGAAGTCCTAATTTTTCAATTAAAGCGCGGTAACCTGTAAGATTATGCTTGCTCAAATAGGTTAAAAGGCTTTTTCTTTTCCCAACCATTTGCATTAATCCACGCTGCGTACTGAAATCTTTTTTATTTGATTTAAGATGATCAGAAATGTGATTAATTTTTTCTGTAAGCAAAGCAATCTGCGCTTCAATAGAACCAGTATTGGCAGCATTTCCACCAAACTCTGCAAAGGTTTGCGATTTTTTTTCAGCTGTTAAATAAGACATTTTTTATTAATATAATTTTTAATTGGCTGCAAAGGTAATAATAAAATTTTAATTTTAAGCAAAGGTTTCTTTTGCAACAGGATTGGTTTATTTAAAAATTTTAATAAAAAAAATATAGCATTTTACTTATTAAAATTTTTAAAATTAAGCGCATACAAAGCAACAAACACCAGCCCAAAAAATCCGGTAAAAGAAGAAATACCTACTGACATCATGTTTACGCCATACAAAATGAGTGGCACTGCTATTCCAAGCAATGTTCCGAAGAGGTACAAATAAAATCCTGCTCTTTTTAAATGCCACATTAATATAGCTCCTAATAAAGTAAATATCGCTGATATGATGCCGCCCAATGCATTTCTTCGGATATTTTTTACTGTCATCATTTGTGAAACTGAAGAGAAAATTTTTTCTCTAAATAACATTCCATTTTGATGCCGGGCGGCTTTTGATGTATCAGAATATTTTATGGAATCATTTCTGTTGGCTTCTCTTACCATTGAAACCATTTGTGCAGTTTTAGCAGCAGTTGCATAAGCCCAGATGTTGGTAATAATTAACCATGAGCTTCCTACAAATGTAAGTATGCAAAGTACTGTAAGAAGTGTTGGTCGTATTTTCGGTTCTTCATCAAACCCATCTAACTGAGATTCCATTTTTATTGTGAGTTGTGAGTGTGAATTGTGAATTGTGAGTTGTCAATTATTTTTTGGTTGAATTACTTTATTCTTGAATTGCGTATGCGTATTGTCTTTCATCTTTTACCTTAAACCTTTACCTGAAACCTGAAACCTGTTACCTCTTTATTTCCAATATTTTTCACTTCCTTCCGCCGGTTTCCAATTTGATTTTGGTTCAAAATAATTCCACAACAATGCCGAAATTTTTCGCGCCAATTGCCATGCTTCATTATCCGGTTCCCATCTTTGATCTTTATTATTTTTTGTAGCAATATAAAAAACATAATCGCCATGCGGCGCATTTACCAGCACTCCTTCCGATCTCGATGCATCCACCATTCCCTGTTTGGATGCCGCCTGAACATAAGGCGGAATCTGCGATAGCGCATATTCATCCCAATAAATATGCGTAAGAATGCGATACATTCTTTCGCTTGCAGCCGGCGTTACGGCTTTATCTTCACGAATCATTACCAATAGATTCGCCATTTCTTTTGGAGTCGTTTGTCCCCATCCATATTCATCATAATTATTCTTACGGCCTGGCGTTCGCGAATTTAATCTTGTATATTGAAAACCTTGCCCGGCAAGCCATTCATTAATTGTAACGCCGCCACCGGCAAGCTTTTCGCACCAGATGGCAGCCGTATTATCGCTATGCGTTATCATTAAAGTAATAATATTGTTTAAATCAGTTTTAGTACTGTCTTTAAAATATTGCATCAGCCCTGAACCGCCATGGGCCATTGAATCGCGATACACCATCGGTTGATGATACGTATAAACGCCTTGTTCAATTTTATTAAAAATTCCAATGAGAATGGGCACTTTCACAATACTTGCTGTCGGGAAAATAGTGTCGGCATTAATGGCAACTTCTTTGTTGGTTTTTAAATTACGCACATAAATACCTGCAGTTCCATGAAATGAATCTATCAACGCTTTTAATTTACTTTCAAGTTTTTTATCTGTGCGATATTGTGCAAAAGAATTTTGCCCAAAAAAAAATAGAAATAAAAATAAAAGAGAAACAGGGGAAAATTTTTTCATCGAAATAATTTTTTTTGGAAAAGTACATAATCATCTTTATTGTACAAGAAATTGTTTTAATGATAAATAAAATGTTTGATACATCAACAACATGAATGCATTCCAATTGTTGCTGGATGGTGAGGCCAACAGCCATGGAAGGCAGCCGTGGTCGGTGTCCTCACCGACCACAACCTGAGTTTTTAATGATAAAATAAAAGGGATTTGCAATACAATATTTGCATAAACAGATGAAATAATTCAACTTTACTTTTCAATTATGCTACTGATATATTTATCCACTATTACACCCAGAAGCGAATTTATTTTTGAATATATTTTTACACAGCAGATGGGTATTCTATTCAATACAACTACCGATATTGCTGCATTTGAGCGTTATGCAGGCGAAAAAATAAATTATTCACAACAGCACATAGGAGATGCTTTTTTTATAAAAGCAACTTCATTATTAGGAGATAATTCTATAAAAAAAATTGAAGTTCCTGTTGCAGAAAAATATGAAACAAAAATTTTATTTGCTAATGATGAATGCGATGTTGGCTTTGATATTTTTTCTGCTGTGTTTTATATGCTGAGCCGTTATGAAGAATACTTACCATTTACACCTGATAAATATGGAAGATTTAAAGCTACCGATTCATTGGCGTATAAAAATAATTTTTTACAAATTCCTGCAGTGGATAAATGGATAATTCTTTTTAAAAATATTTTACAAAATAAATTTCCTTCGCTCGAATTTAAGCCATCAAAATTTGAGGTAATTGTTACGTACGATATTGATGTGGCTTATAAATTTATTGGAAGAAATTTTATAAGAAATACAGGAAGCACAATGAAAGATGTATTAAAATTAGATTTTAAAAATATTAAAAGCAGAAAACAAATACGAAATGATACAACCCACGACCCGTGGGATGTGTATGATTATTTGCAGGAAACAATTACAAAAAATAAGTTGCCATCCATTTTCTTTTTTTTGCTTGCAGATAAAACTATGCATGATAGAAATCTTGATTACAAAAATCCGGTGATGAAAAGTGTAATCAATAAAATAAAAATGTTTAGCGAAATTGGCATTCATCCTTCATTTAAAACTTCTTTGTTTCCTGAAAAAATTGTAATAGAAAAACAAAGGCTTGAAAAAATAGCTGATAAAAATATTATCAAAAGCAGGCAGCATTTTTTAAAATTTATTTTGCCCGATACTTTTAACGCATTGATAAATGCAGGTATTAGTCAGGATTATTCGATGGGATTTCCTTACCATGCAGGGTTTCGTGCAGGCACATCAAAGCCATTTTATTTTTATGATTTAAAAAATGAAAAGTCAACTCATTTAAAAATTTTCCCATTCACTTTCATGGAAGGGAATTTTATGCTTAATACATTTTTTGATAAAGAAAAAATTATAAAAAATATTTTTGTACTGATTGATGAAGTTAAAAAAGTGGAAGGAACTTTTATCAGCATCTGGCACAATCATACTGTAAGTGAAACTAGCCAATATAAAGAATGGAAAACTATTCACGATCAAATGATAGAAAAAATTCTTATAGCTTTAGCTGATGCATAAAATCAATTAAAATTGTTTCTTCATTTTCCCAGTTTAGTTCTTCAGATGCCGCAGCAGTATTGCGTTTCCATGTATTGTACAATTCATTATTCTTTGAAATGGAAATAATTTTTGATGCAATTTCCGCAGGCTCAAAACTATTGATACAATCTCCAACATTATATTTTTCTATCAGCGGTTTTATTTCAATTGCTTTGGATGACAACACAGGAATACCGGCATGTATGTAATCAAAAAATTTATTGGGCAATGCGAATAAATGATGATCCGTAACATTTATTTTCTCAAAGATCAATCCGAGAAAACATTGCCTGGTATATTCCATCATTTGTCGGTATGGCAAGGTATCAATGAAAATAATTTTAGAAAAAAGATTTAGTTCTTTCACCATTTGTTTCAGCTTATGCAAAATAGTTCCTGCACCAATGAAATATAAAATAAACTCATCCGGTAAAAACTGCATGGTTAGCACTGCTTCTTCAGCGCCGCGGTTTTCATTTAAGCCAATTCCCTGCATGATTAATATTTTTTTATCTTTCGGCAGGTTGATGTTTTCAATATTTTTATTTGAAACAAATTTGTATGGAACATTTCGTACAACGGTTATGGGAACATTATATTTTTTTGCATACACTTTCTTTATGGAATCATTTACGGTAATTACATTTTTCAATTTTGGAAATAAAAAATTTTCCAGCTTCTTCCATATTTTTTGTGAAGTTTTTTTATAAACACTTGCAATAAAGTATTCATGGCTGTCATAAACCAGCTTATTTTTTTTTAATCTCGAAATAATAAAATTGGGAAGCAATGTATCCAAATCATTTGCCCATAAAATATCAGCCCTTTTAAAAAGCAAATAAAAAAATAATTGCACATTAAAAATGAGATACATCAAAGGGCCTCGCCGGAACAGGCTTTCAAAGCGAATTACTTTGTATGGTAATCTATTTAACCCAAAATTATTTTTGCTTTTTCTGCCGAGCAATAAAACTTCGTAACCTATTTTATGAAATGTATTACACTCCTTTTGCACCCGCTGATCGGTAACAATATCGCTTATAACCGAGACAATAATTTTTTGGTTCAAAAAAAATAATTTTTATTTACAAATGTTGAACAATTATAAGCAGTTTTGCGTATTAATTCACCAAACAATTTTATACTTCATTTATTTCTTTTCATCCTTTGACAGATCAACATCTTCATATTGTATGTCTTGATGTGCCCTACCCTGTTGATTATGGGGGAGTTTTTGATTTGTTTTATAAAATAAAAGCGTTGCATAAGGAAGGCCTCCTTATTCATTTGCATTGTTTTGAATATGGCCGTGGAAAACAGCAGGAGCTTGATAAATATTGTGCTTCAGTAAACTATTATTCACGAAAAAATTTTTTAAAAAGTTTCTCTTTTCGTGTACCCTTCATCGTTAGTTCACGTGCTAATCAAATGTTATTGAATAATCTTTCAAAAGATAAATATCCAATTTTACTTGAAGGAATTCATTGCACTTATTTTTTATATTCGGATGAGTTAAATACCCGGAAAGTTTTTGTGAGGCTGCATAATGTGGAATATAAATATTATTATGAACTTTCTAAATCAACACACAATATTTTTAAAAAAAGTTATTTCAGATATGAAAGTTTACTTTTAAAAAAATATGAAAAAGCGATTTCCAACAAAGGTGTGTTCATTGCAGTAAGCGAAAAAGATAAAGAAACTTATCAGAAAAATTTTGGCGCAAAAAATATAAAATATCTTCCGGCATTTATCCCATTTACAAATGTAACATCCAAAACAGGTTCCGGCAATTTTTGTTTGTATCATGGAAATTTATCTGTTTACGAAAATGAAAAAGCAACGACTTGGCTTATAAAAAATGTTTTTAATTCTTTGAATATTCCTTTTGTTATTGCAGGTAAAAATCCTTCCAAACGCCTTATGGCAGCGGCTCACAGCAATGTGAATATCTGCATCGTAGCCAATCCGTCAGCAAAAGAAATGGATGATCTTGTAAAAAAAGCGCACATTCATATCTTGCCTTCATTTAATAAAACAGGAATTAAAATAAAATTATTAAATGCATTGTTTAATGGCAGGCATGTAATTACCAATCCGGTTTCGGTAGAAGGAAATAATCTTGAAGCGGTTTGCAAAATTGCAAATACTGCATCTGATTATAAAAAAATAATTAATGAATTATATCACCAGCCGTTTACACTAACGGAGGCGGATACACGAAAAAAAGTTTTGGAAAATATTTATGAAAATCATTTCAACGCGTTACAGCTTATCCGATGGATAGAGTAGCATTGTCCCACACTTTGCCTCTTTCCGTTTTTATCATTCGCGCCGGAAATTTATTGATAACAGGATAATCATGCGTGGCCATTATAATTGATGTTCCATAATCGCGGCTTATGCTAAAAAGAAGCTGCATGATTTCGTCACTGGTTTCGGGATCGAGATTTCCGGTTGGCTCATCGGCAAGAATTAATTTCGGCGAATTTAATAATGCCCTTGCGATATCCACTCTTTGCTGTTCGCCGCCACTAAGCTCAAAAGGCATTTTAAAACCTTTGGTTTTTAAACCAACTTTATCAAGTACATCAGCAATTTTTTCATCCATTAATTTATCATCTTTCCATCCGGTTGCTTTTAAAACAAATTTGAGATTTTCATTTACATTTCTGTCGGTAAGTAATTGAAATTCCTGGAAAACCACGCCCAGATTGCGTCTCAGGTAAGGAACCTTTTTCCAATCAAGTTCTGAAAGATTATAACTAACAACAATTCCCTCGCCTTCTTTTAGTGTAAGATCGCCATACAAAGTTTTTAAAAGACTTGATTTGCCGGTTCCCGTTTTACCAACGAGATAAACAAACTCTCCTCGGTTCACAATAATATTCACTTCGCTCAGAATGAGCGATTCGCCCTGATAAATATTTACATTACGTAATTCTACAATTGTTTCCGCCATGTTTCGTATCGTATTATAAAATGGCAAAGTTAGTTGTATAATTATATTTTTCTAAAAAGAAATTATAATAAAGCCCATCAGCAGCCTTGGTCGGTGTCCCCACCGACCACAATTGTTTATTTTTTTTTATTAAAACTAAAAAATTAGTTTTTAAACTAAAAAATTAGTTTATATTTGTTTTTGAATCTGAAAAATTAAAAAAATTATGAAGACATTGACCAAAGCGGAAGAACAGATTATGCAGGTGATCTGGAAAAAAGGAAAGGCTTTTTTAAGGGAGATCATTAATGAAATGCCTAATCCAAAGCCGCACCAGAACACGGTTGCAACTATTCTTAAAATATTAGTGGAAAAAAATTTTGCGGGAATAAATGTAATTGGAAGAAACCATCAATATTATCCTTTGGTAAATAAAGATGTGTATTCAAAGAGTAGCATGAAATCGTTGGTAAAAAAATATTTTGACGGTTCCTTTTCCAATGCAGTTTCATCAATGGTGAAAGAAAATAATTTAAGCATTGAAGAACTGGAGCTGCTTTTAAAACATTTAAAAAAAAATAAATAATATTTTATGATAACGCTTGCCTGGTATTTATTAAAAGTAATTATATGCTCCGGCATATTGTTTGGTTATTACTATGTGTCGTTGCGCAATAAAATATTTCATCGCTGGAACCGCTTTTATTTATTGGCTTCGGTGGTTCTTTCATTGATAATACCTGTGATTAAAATAAATATTTTTCAAAACACAACGGAAGACAAAGGAGCGGTGGTACAGATGCTGCAAACCATTAATAGCGGCGATGAAATAATTATTGATTACAGCAGGCACAGCAATCCGCTTAGCTCGGAAAATATTATTGCGGCTGCTTATTGCATTATCACCTTCGTGTTGCTGTTGATTTTTTTTCTTGCGTTGTATAAAATATTCAGACTAAAGAAAAATAACCCTGAAACCAAAATGAAAGGAATCAATTTTTTTATTACGGATGCGAAAGGAACGCCGTTTTCATTTTTCAATTCTATTTTCTGGAATAATGCAATTGATATTCATTCAAAGCAAGGACAGCAAATTTTTAATCATGAAATAGCGCATATAAAAGAGAAACATTCTTACGATAAAATATTTATGAATGTGTTGCTCATTTTTTTCTGGATGAATCCTTTCTTTTGGCTCATGCGAAAAGAACTGGGCATGATACACGAATTTATTGCAGATAAAGAAGCACTGGAAGACAGTGACATCAGCGCTTTTGCAGAAATGGTTTTACAAACAGTTTATCCCGGGCAAGAGTTTTCACTAACCAATAATTTTTTTCATTCACCATTAAAAAGAAGAATCATCATGTTTACAAAAAATAAAAATCCGAAAGTAAATTATCTCAGCAGGTTGTTGGTATTGCCTTTGGCAGCTATTATATTTTTTGCTTTTACATTAAAACTAAAAAATAAATCTGCGTCAAAATTTTATGAAGGCAAAAAAATTACTGTAGTAATTGACGCAGGTCATGGAGGAAATGATTATGGAGCGATAGAAAATAATATCAAAGAAAAAGATATTGATCTTTCTATTGCCAAATTGGTAAAAGAAATGAATACCAATGATAATATCAATATTATTTTATCAAGAAAAGATGATGAATATTCAACAGTAAAAGAAAGAGTGAATTTTGCAGAAGCAAAGAGAGCAGATATTTTTATTTCGATACACATTGACGCCGAAGAAACAAAAAATGAACATAATGGGCTGCGTATTTTGATACCGCAGAATGACAATCCTTATTTGCAACAAAGCAAATTATTGGGATCAGCCATTATTAATTCTTTTCAAAACAACTATGGATTATCTATTCAAAATGATTTAGTGCAACGCAGTAAAGGTGTATGGGTTTTAAAAGCCAATCAATGCCCAGCAATATTGATTGAGGCTGGGTTTCTTACTACTCAAAAAGATTTTGATTATTTAATAAAACCAGAAAATCAAAAAATAATTGCACAAAATATTTTGAATGGCATTGAAAAATATGCTGAACAAAATGAATCTGTTATTAATAATGATAAAATAGTAAATGACACTTTACCTTCTTCGTCAACTACAAAAGGATTACCTGCAAATGTTCTATATGTTGTGGATGGAAAAATAGTTTCAAAAGAAAAAATTAATTCAATTAATCCAAAAGATATACAAAGTATAAATGTTTTAAAAGGGAAAAGTGCAACAAAACTTTATGGCGAAAAAGGAAAGAATGGCGTTGTTATTATAAATAAAAAAAGTAAAGAAATTGTAAGCACAGTTAGTGAAAAAAATAGTAAACCAGATCCTGTTTATTTTGTTGATGGTAAAGAAATCTCTAAAGAAGAATTAAAAAATATGCCTGTAGAAAGTATTGCAAGTATATCGGTTCATAAAGGAGATGAAGCAATAAAAAAATATGGAGAAAAAGGAAAAGACGGAGTTATTGAAATAACAACAAAGCCCATTGACGTGAAACAAATTGAAGGCGTGCATACAGATACAATTCCTGAACAAATTTTTACAAAAGTGGAAGTAACGCCAGAATTTCCCGGTGGGCAGCAAGCATGGGTGAAATATATAACTGATAAAATTAAGACTTCAATAGATTCTTTTACTACAAAAGATAATGGCACCTGTGTTGTAAAATTTATCGTAAATAAAGATGGCAGTGTAAGCAATGCCGAAGCTACTACTATGAAAGGAACGCATTTGGCAGAAGTGGCTGTGAATGCGATTGCGAGCGGCCCGAAATGGATTCCTGCTTCACAAAACGGGCGCACTGTTAATGCTTACAGATTGCAACCGGTAACGTTTACAATGTCTGATCAAAAGTAATTTATATAAAGGTAATCCTGAACTTTTGGAAAGTTTAAAACTTTCCAAAAGTTTATGAAAAAATCAACTCCTTATTTTTAATTTGTATTACCAATTCTTTTTTATCACTCGCTTCTACCCTTCCGATTATTTGCGCATCAATGTTGAATGAAGCCGCTTCTTTAATAATTGTTTCAGCAAAATTTTCATCGGTATAAATTTCCATCCTGCAACCCATATTAAATACCTGGTACATTTCGCGATCATTTGCTTTGCTTGCTTCCTGTATCATTTTAAAAATTGGAGGAGGATCAAACAAATTATCTTTTATCACACGTACATTTTCAGGAATATACTTTAAACACTTTGTTTGTCCGCCGCCACTGCAATGAATTAAACCGTAAATTTTTTCAAAATTATTTTCTAATAATTTTTTAATTAAAGGGGCATAGGTTCGTGTTGGAGAAAGAATTTGTTTTATATCCGCAATTTTGTTTTTACCAATATACACAACATCATCACTTAAAGAATTATCAAAACTTTCTTTATAATTTTCAGCATAATATTTACTAAGCAAATCATGACGTGCAGAAGTTAATCCGTTGCTTCCGATTCCGCTGTTATAATTATTTTCATAAATACTTTTTCCAAACGATGCTAATCCTACAATTACATTTCCTGGTTTTATTTTTTCGTTGGAAATAATTTTTGATTTCGGCCAGCGTGCTGTCATCGTTCCATTTACTGCAATCGTTCTTACCACATCGCCCACATCTGCAGTTTCACCACCGACATAATGAATGTTGATGCCAAAGGTTTTCATCAAATCAAAAAATTTCTGCGTGCCGTTTATAAGTTGCTCAAGCACTTCGCCGGTAATTACATTTTTATTTCTGTCAATGGTTGAATTGAAAATAATATTATCAAAGATTCCTGCGCATAAAAGATCGTCAAGGTTCATCACCACTGCATCCTGTGCGATCCCCTTCCATACAGATGCATCGCCGGTCTCTTTCCAATACAAATAAGCGAGAATACTTTTGGTGCCTGCACCATCAGCATGCATTACGTTTATATAATTTTCATCGCCGCATAAATAATCAGGATAAATTTTACAAAATGCTTTTGGAAAAATTCCGGCATCAAGATTTTTTACAGCTTCATGCACTTCTTCTTTCTGAGCAGAAACACCACGTTTTGAATAAAGAGACATTGAATTGTTTTATTGTTGAATGTTTTATTGTTGAATTATTATTTTTCTCTTTGCGTTCTTGATTTCTTCTTTGCTTTCTTTGCGAGACAAAAAAAAGTAAAATTAAGATTTGAACTTTGAATATTCCCTTTTCAAATTTAATTATCATTTATCTTGCGCACTTCTTATGCACGTACATCACGATATAAATAACTTGCCTGATTTTAAAAATGCCGTTATCACTATTGGCACCTTTGACGGCGTGCACACAGGCCACCTGCAAATTATTAATCAGCTTAAAAAAGAAGCAGTAGCCGTGGATGGCGAAACGTTGATCATTACATTTGATCCGCATCCGCGAATGGTAATTAATAAACCCGATGAAGGAATTAAATTACTCAATACGCTTTCTGAAAAAATTGAACTGCTGCAAAAACAAAATATTGATCATTTGGTTATTGTTCCATTTACTTTACAATTTTCTGAACAAAGCGCAGAAGATTATATAAAAAATTTTTTAGTAAAAAATTTTCATCCGCATTCCATCATTATTGGTTACGATCATCGCTTTGGAAATAAACGTCAGGGCGATTATAAATTGCTTGAATCCTATCAATCGGTTTTTAATTTTAAAGTAAAAGAAATCCCAGAGCATGTATTGCATCACATCATTATCAGCTCTACTAAAATTCGCCATGCGCTTGAAGAAGGAGATGTAACTACCGCAAATGAATATCTCGGTTATGATTATTTTTTTGAAGGAAAAGTAATTGAAGGCGATAAAATTGGAAGAATGCTTGGCTACCCTACTGCTAATATAGAAGTAGAAGATAAAAATAAATTGATTCCTGCAGATGGAATATATGCTGTTGAGGTAACAATAGGCGAAAGGCAAAAGGCAAAAGGCAATGAACAATTTATACAACCAACATCAAACATCCCACATCTGAAAGGCATGATGAGCATAGGTTTCAGGCCAACGGTGGGCGGAACTAAAAAAGTTATTGAAGTAAATATTTTTGATTTCGATACATCAATTTATAATGAAACTCTGAGAGTGTATGTAAAAAAATATTTAAGAAAAGAAGTAAAATTTAATAATCTTGAAGAACTAAAAAATCAATTGGCTATTGATAAAATAAATAGTTTGAAAATACTAACCTCACCCCCTACCCCCTCTCCGATGGAGAAGGGGCAAAACCGGATCTCCAATTGAATTTTATCATTTCAACTAATTTTGTAATAATCTTTATATAAAATTCGTGTAATTCGTGTAGAAAATTCGTGTAATAAAATACTAACTGTAAACAACTCCTTTAATTATTTTATACACCATTTCTTTCAACAGCGAACCTGTGGAAGTTCCATAATTTTTTATTCCGACACTTTTTAAATTATATTCATGCAGCAGCATAATTACCTGCTCGGCTTCTTTGTAAGAATAATTCATGAGCATATCCATTGCCTGCTGCACCAAAAGCGGATTGTTGTAGAATAAAGGCCGGAGCGCTTTTTCACTCTTATCGTTCATCTGGTAAATGACCATAATTTTGGTAAAATAATTATACAAGGAAGGCAGCAATAATTGAATAGGAACTGCTTTGGGATTGGCTTCAAAATACTGAACAATGCGTATGGCTTTCGGCAAATCTTTTTTGCTGAGAGCATATTGCAATTCAAAAATATTATACTCTTTACTTACGCCGATGTATTTTTCAATATCATCTTCTGTAATATTTTTTTCAGCGCCAAGGTTGATGGATAATTTTTCAATTTCATTGGCAATCCTGTTTAAATCATTTCCAATATGATCAACCAACAAGGTTAAGGCTCGTGGCGTAATTTGGTATCCTTTCGATTGAGCGTAACCGTTAGTCCACGATGGCAATTGATTATCATAAATTCTTTTTGATAAAAAAACTTCACCATTTTTTTTTAATAATTTAGAAAGCCGGCTTCTGCCATCTAACGTTTTTCCTTTATAAGAAACTACCAGCACGGTAGAAGATAATGGCTTTTCAACATAACTTTCCAACTTATCAATGTCTTTCATTTGCTGCGCTTCTTTCAAAAGAACCACCTGCCTTTCTGCAAACATCGGATAGCGCCGGCATGCATTCAAAACATCTGCCCAGCCTGCATCTTTGCCATAAAAAATGCTAAGGTTAAATGGAGCTTCACTTTCTGATACAATTTTTTTTTCGGCATAATCCATCACTTCGTCTATATAAAATTCTTCTTCACCTTCCAGCCAGTAAAATGGTTTAAAAATATTTTTTCCCCAATCAGAAAGAATGGTTAACGCGCTCATTTTTCAAAGATAAAATTTTAGAGTTATTGTTCGTACATTTAATTCATTCATTACGTCAATTGAAAAGGATAAAAACTTGTTTGGCATGGTTTTGGAAAAAATAAATGTATATCTTTAAAAAAAATTAAATATGAGTTACGAGAATTTTCCCGAAAGCAATAACCCTGAAGAAAAAAATGTAGTGGTAAAAAATAATAATAACCGGAATATTTTAACCGGTATTCTTATCGTTGCTTTGCTGGCTACATGGGGTTATATTATTTATGATAAAAATAAAACCAAGCAGGAAAAACAAGACCTCACTACGCAGATTGTTAACAGTGATTCTTCCAAGAATGAATTGCAGCGAGAGCTTAACGATGCTGCTTTGCGGCTCGATGCTTTAAAAACTTCTAATGTAAAAGCCGATAGCCTTTTAAAAACAAAAGATAAAGATATACAAGAACTCAAAAGCAAAGTGCAGGCAATCATAAATAATAAAAATGCAACCCAGGCACAGCTTGCAGAAGCAAAAAGATTAATAGCCGAATTGAAAGGTAACATAGAAACTTACACGGCGCAGATTGATTCATTAAAAACTGCCAACACGCAACTCACTCAGGAAAAAGCCCAGGTAATTCAGGAGCGCGATGTGGCTGCCAAAAATTATGATTCGGCCAACCAGGTAATTAAGCAAAAAGAAAATGTAATTGATATCGGTTCTACTTTGCACGCATCAAATTTTAAAATTGTAGGCCTGAAAGAAAAAAGCGGCGGCAGAGAAAAAGTTACCAGCAAAGCCAGGAGAGTGGATAAGCTCCGAATTTCATTTGATATTGATGAAAACAGAATTACACAAAGCGGGCCCAAAGATATTTATGTATGTATAACGGCGCCCGACGGAAACCCTGTAACGGTGGATGCTTTAGGTTCCGGGAAATTTAATACAAGAGACAGTACCGAAAAACCTTTTACCAAAAAAATTCAAATCAATTATGTACAGGGAGAGAAACAACCCGTAACTGTAGAATGGACGCAGAACAGCGATTTCCAAACCGGCAATTATAAAATTGAAATTTATAACAATGGTTTTAAAATTGGCGAAGGCGTTGTTACTTTTAAGAAAGGCGGCCTTTTTGGATAAACTAACGGTAACGCCTATACGATTTTTACTAAAAACTTCCCCGTAAAATGGAAGTTTTTTTTGTTTGAATTCAACATGATTAAACTTAAAAGAACCGATTCCAATAACAGCGATTTTATTGCGCTCGTAAATTATCTTGACGAAGATCTGGCAAAAAGAGATGGCGAGGATCATAATTTTTATGCACAATACAATAAAATTGATTCCATCGGGCATGTGGTGGTTACATACGAAAATAGCCAACCAATTGCCTGCGGCGCCATAAAAAAATATGCGCCGAAAATTATGGAAGTAAAAAGAATGTACACTTTGCCGGAACAACGCGGAAAAGGAATCGGGGCGAAGGTTTTGCAAGAGTTGGAAAATTGGGCAACCGAATTACATTATGAAAAATGCATATTGGAAACGGGTAAAAAACAGCCTGAAGCAATTAAGCTATATATAAAATGCGGTTACCAACTTATTCCCAATTACGGCCAATATGCCAGCGTTGAAAACAGTGTTTGCTTTGAAAAAAAATTAATAAATGATTAAAATTTTCGTGTGTGCGTTACCGTTAGTGTCATTTATTTCGAGCTGGTAGGTGGCTTACCACCTTCCGGAACAAATATAAGCGCATCCGAATCGAGGCAATAACGTTTGCCGGTTGGCGCTGGTCCATCATCAAATACATGGCCCAGATGCGAGCCTGATTTTGAATCAACAACTTCCCATCTTAAATCGCCAAGACTATTATCAGGAACTAATTTTACAGCATCAGGATTAATAGGCGCATAAAAACTTGGCCAGCCCGTGCCTGAATTAAATTTTGTTTCTGAACTAAATATGGGCTGCAAAGAAGCGGCAGAATAATAAGTTCCTTTTTGATAGAAATGGTTATACTTTCCGGTAAACGGTTGCTCCGTCCCTTTTTCTCTTAAGATATTATATTGTGCAGGAGTAAGTTTTTGTTTCCATTGAGCCTCCGACAATTTCATTGGATAAGAAGCGTTTTCAGAAACTTTTTCGGGATCAGGATATTTGGTGTTGGATATTTTTGTTTGTGACGTTTTAAGTTTCGAGTCTTTTGTTTGCGACTGCGTGCAATTGGTAAGTAATAATGAAAATATAATTGAACCCAGGTATATAATTTTTTGCATGATAATTTTTTTGTTTAAACAATTTACGATACAAAATTAAAAAAGGTTCTTGCAAAAATGTTAAGAACTATTTTTTTGAAATACATTTCATATTGCCCCGCCTTTAAAGGCGGGGCAATAAATTAGCATACAAATCCGGGCTTTAGCCCAAAGCGACAATTTTAAATGCACTCAAAAAAATTCCCTGAAAAAAATAGTGGCAATTCAACTTATCTTCGCCGCGTTTCCATTTACTTATTAAATGCCTTTTTTTTAATACAAATATTATTTTATTATAAAAGTGTTTAAAATAAAAACAACATATGATAGATTCTCTTGAAAAAATTCCTGTTCAAATTTTTAAATCACCAAAAGAAGGCTCAGAGCATGTTGCACGCATTATTGCCCATCTTATTAAAGAAAAAAATGCCGCCGGTCATAAAGCCGTGATTGGCCTTGCGACCGGCTCTACTCCAAAATCTTTGTATGCTGAACTGGTAAAATTGCATCAGGAAGAAGGATTAAGTTTTAAAAATGTAATCACTTTTAATCTTGATCAATATTACCCGATGGAACCGGATGCGCTCAACAGCTATCATTATTTTATGCGCAAATATTTGTTTGAGCAAACTGATATTGATCCTGAAAATTATTTTTTACCAAATGGAATGATTCCAAAAGAAAAAATAAAAGAACACTGTGCAGATTATGAAAAAAAAATTGCAGATGCCGGTGGAATTGATCTGCAAATTCTTGGAATAGGAAACAATGGACACATAGGTTTTAATGAACCCGGTTCTCCGGTTTATTCAAAAACAAGATTGGTTACATTAGAAAATTCTACACGGCTTGCTAACTCTCACGAGTTTGGAAATATTTCGCAAGTGCCGCGAATGGCAATAACAATGGGAATCAGCACCATTTTGAAATCGCATCGGATTATATTAATGGCATGGGGGAAAACAAAAGCCCCCGTTATTCAAAAAGCCGTTGAAGGAAAACCTACCGAAGAAGTGCCCGCATCTCTTTTGCAAAATCATGATAACTGCACTTTTGTTCTCGATAAATTTGCAGCTTCTGAATTAACGAGATTCAAATCTCCCTGGCTCACCGGCGAATGCGACTGGACGCCACAAATTATTAAAGCTGCTGTAATAGGCCTTGCATTAAAGCTCGGTAAACCTGTGCTCAGTCTCACTAATCACGATTATAATGAATATGGGTTAAGCGACTTGTTGGTTGATAAAGGCGATGCTTATGAAATAAATCTTGAAGTTTATTACATGCTACGCGACAGCATTACGGGATGGCCCGGCGGAAAGCCCAATGCCTCTATTCCCAATCATCCTGAAAGAAGCTTGCCATTTCCCAAAAAAGTGCTCATTTTTTCTCCGCATCCTGATGATGATATTATAAGCATGGGCGGCACTTTCATGCGATTGCACGATCAGGGGCATGATGTGAATGTAGCTTATCAAACCAGCGGAAACATTGCTGTAACAGATGAATTTGTTACGCGTTTTCTTGATTTTACTGTTGGTTTTGAAAAAATTTTTAATATTGATAATACCATCAGCAAAGCAATATTAAATAAAGCCACTTCATTTATCACCGAAAAAAAATCGAGTGAAAGAGATACTGCGGAAATAAGAAGTATTAAAGGATTAATTCGCCGTTGCGAAGCAAGAGCTACATGCAAATATGTAGGACTGAATGATGACCAGATACATTTTATGAACTTGCCTTTTTATGAAACCGGAACAATAGAAAAAAAGCCAATGAGCGATGAAGACGTGCAACTAACGGTAACGCTTATGCGAAAAATAAAACCCAACCAGGTATTTTGCGCCGGCGACCTGGCAGATCCGCATGGCACGCATAAAGTATGTATTGATATAGTTCTTGCTGCGCTTGCATTTATGAAACAAGCCGGCGACAAATGGTTAAATGATTGCCGGGTTTGGCTTTATAAAGGGGCATGGGAAGAATGGGACATCAGCGAAATTGAAATGGCTGTGCCCATGAGCCCAGAGCAGGTGCGTAAAAAACGTTATGGAATTTTTATTCATCAATCACAAAAAGACAGCGTTCCATTTCAGGGAAGCGATAGCCGCGAATTCTGGCAACGAGCCGAAGAACGAAACGCCAATACTGCCGACTTATATGCAAAACTCGGGCTTACCAGCTATGCTGCCATGGAAGCCTTTGTAAGATTGCCGTTATAAAGTTTTAAGAAAATTTTTATAAACTATTATTTCAATCCCGCAATACTTTTGCAAAATCCATGAAAAGGCTGCTTGCATTTATTTTATTACTGTCTCACATGAACACTTCCATGTTCCTGCCGCAGGTTCCGGAAGATGATGTGTATGATGGAAACGGTTTTCAGGTAGATGATATCAACAGCATTGTAGAACTGGTGATGGTAAAGCTTGGCATAGATCATCATGCGGATGATGAAGATGACGACCAGGGCCAAAATTTTCATCTTGTGAAAATTTTTGAATATTGCTTTCCGCAATTTGATAATATAAAAACAAAAGACCTTTTTATTACCTCTCAATCCATGTTTCAGGAATATAAAGAAGATAAAATTCCACAGATTTCTTTCGATATAATTATACCTCCGCCCAAACCTAACGGCTACGCACCTGCCTGACGGTAGGCAGGTAAACGCTTTTTTATATTCTGAAAAATATTGATCAATATTCTTTCAGTTACATTTTCAATTTTTAATATTTATTGTATTATGAATGTACGTTCATGGTATTTGCCGTGCATCATGGCATTGATGATGCCTGCACTGCGTTGCTTCGCATCGCCACCGGTTGATACAATGCGAATCACTGTTGAAGAAAGTGAAAAAATATTTCTTCAAAATAATTTATCGCTGCTTGCCGCTAAATATAATATTGATGCGAACCGCGCTTTAATACGCCAGGCAAAGCTTTGGAACAATCCGGTTATAAGCACTGACCAGAATATTTATGACAGGCAAGGCGGATTTTTTAAACACAGCGCAACTAACGGTAACGTGTATGCGCAAATAACCCAATTAATAAAAACTGCCGGTAAGCGCAGCAAAGAAGTTCAGCTTGCAGCAGATAACACTTCTATTTCAACATCTCAGTTTGATGATTTGGTAAGAACATTACGATATGCGCTCATTAGCGATTTGTATGAAATAGAACATCAGTTAAAAATAAAACGGGTGTATGATGAAGAAATAAATGAATTGCAAACATTAGTTACCGGAATGGATGAAGAATTAAAAGCCGGCAATATTTCAGTAAAAGATAATATGCGCATCAAAGCGCTGATGTTTAGTTTGCAAAATGAATTAATAAATGTAGATGCACAATTAATTCCTTTGCAAAGCGAAGTAAAATTATTGTTGCAAAACGCTGATAGTTCTTTTATACTTCCCGTGTTTCATTATTATTTGCCCGATCTCATAAAAAAAGAAATCCCTTCAAAGCAAGCGCTGGTGCAAATTGCAGAAGCTAACCGTAGCGACATACAGATTGCACATTCACAACTTGATTATGCTCATGATAATTTTATTTATCAAAAGGCATTGGCAAAACCGGATATAAACATCGGAACCGAATATGATCAGCGCAGTAGCTATGCGCCGGATTATGTTGGGCTTGCTGTTTCATTTCCATTAAATATATTCAACAGAAACCGCGGCAATATTGCATCTGCACAATACAACATCAAGCAACAACAAACATTATACGATGAAAATGTTTTGCAAATTGAAAATGATATTTCATCGTCGGTCGCAAAAATTAAATTTTTTCAAAGCGTAAACAATTTGCAGCAACTTGATTTCTCCCAACAATATGATTCCGTTTTTCAAAACATGCTAAAGAGCTATAAACAGCGACAGGTAAGCCTTTTAGAGTTTATTGATTTTACAGATGCTTATAAAGATGTAAAATTAAAATTACTCGATCAGCATTCAAGTCTTATAAAAGCAATCATAGAATTAAATTATCTCGCAGGTAAAGATGTTATTAATTTAAATTAAAAAATTATGAAAACCAATATTCCATACATTATAATATGCGCATGTATTTTTTTATCATGCAAAAATAAAATAGAAGTTGCGGCAATTAACAATGACCCTTTTATTTCCGACTCGCTTGAACGAATTATAAAAATAGATACCGTAAAAAATGAATACATACAAGATGTATTATCACTCAGCGGCGAAGTAAGCTATGATGATAATAAAGTAATAAAAATTTTTCCCAATGCAAGCGGACAAGTGGTAAGTGTAAATGTTTCATTGGGCGATAAAGTAAAAAAAGGGCAAACGCTTGCAGTGATTAAAAGCGCAGATGTGGCGGGCGATTACGCCGATCTATCTACCGTGAACAGCGATGCAGCCATTGCAGAAAAAGAATATAAAAATGCTGAACAATTATATCACAATGGCATCAGCAGCGAAAAAGATTTTATACAGGCAAAGCTTGAATATGACAAAGCAATGAACGCTGTAAAAAAAGTACAAACCCAAATTGAAATAAATGGCGGCGGAAAAACAAAGCCCGGCGGCATTTACATAATCACCGCTCCACGGGATGGTTTTATTGCAGAAAAAAATATTAATGCAGGAAGTTTTATCCGCAATGATAATGCACAAAATTTATTTACGATTTCCAATATGCAGGATGTATGGATTTTGGCAAATGTTTTTGAAACAGATATTCAAAAAATAAGACAAGGACAACCCGCAGAAGTTACCACGCTTGCTTATCCCGGTAAAATTTTTTATGGGAAAGTGGATCAGATAAATACTGCCCTCGATCCTTTGAGCAAAGCCATGAAAATAAAAATTGTATTGCCAAATACCGATATGCTTTTAAAGCCTGAAATGTTTACCAACATTATACTTGCGGGCAATGAATCGCAGAAAGCATTGGAGATTCCTAGCGATGCTATTATTTCAGATGGCGGTAAAAATTATGTGATTATTTATAAAGACAGAAATCATGTGCATGCGGCGGAAGTAAATATTTTAAAAATTTCCGGTGATAAAACTTATCTAACGGATGGCGTAAACGAAAATGATTTGGTGATAAGCAAAAATCAAATTCTTATTTATAATGCATTAAATGAAGAATAATTTATTCATTAAAAAAGTAAAATTAAAAAAGTGGTTAAGCTCATAAAAAATATTATTCATTTTTCTTTACGGCACAGGTATCTTGTTTTTTTTCTTACCGTAATATTAGTTGTTATCGGTATCTGGAGTTATGAAAATACACCGATTGAAACTTTTCCGGATGTAACCAACACACAAATAATTATTATAACGCAATGGCCCGGCAGAAGCGCCGAAGAAGTAGAAAAATTTATTACGATCCCTTTGGAAGTGGCTTTAAATTCTGTACAGAAAAAAGAAAATTTAAGATCCACATCAGCATTCGGATTAAGCTATATCCGCATTATTTATAATGATGGTGTGGAAGATGCTTTTGCAAGGCAGGAAGTTACCAGCAGACTGGGCAATGTTGATTTGCCTGAAGGCGTACAACCCGAAGTGGAACCGCCTTACGGCCCTACTGGCGAAGTGTATAGATATACGCTCACCGGTAAAAATTATTCTATTCGCGACCTTACTACTTTACAAGACTGGGTGCTGGAACGGCAGTTTAAAAGTGTGCCCGGTGTTGCCGATGTAAATAGTTTTGGGGGAGAAGAAAAAGTTTTTGAGATAAGTGTAAATCCTAATTTGCTTTATCAATACAATCTCAGCTCGCTCGATGTGTATTCGGCCGTTGCTAAAAGTAATTTAAATGTTGGCGGAGATGTTATTGAAAAAAACGGGCAGGCATTTGTTGTAAGAGGCATCGGTGTATTGAACGATATAAGTGATATTGAAAATATAATTATTACAAATATTAACGGCGTTCCTATTCTTGTAAAAAATATCGGCGCAGTAAAAGAAGCTGCAAAGCCACGGCTGGGGCAAGTTGCAAGAGATTTTGATAAAGATGTAATTGAAGGAATTATTGTAATTCGTAAAGGAGAAAATCCAAAAGTAGTATTGGACAAAATACACGAAAAAGTAAAAGACCTTAATGAAAATATTTTGCCGCGAGGCGTAAAAATCAATACTTTTTACGACAGAACTAACCTGATGGATTATGCAACGCACACCGTAATTCATAATCTTCTTGAAGGAATTATTTTAGTTACGGTAATTGTTTTTCTTTTCATGGCCGATTGGCGTACAACCGTTACCGTTAGTATCATTATTCCGTTATCATTATTATTTGCTTTTATATGCATGAGAATAAAAGGCATGTCGGCAAACTTGTTAAGCATGGGCGCAGTTGACTTCGGGATTATTATTGACGGCGCTGTTGTAATGGTAGAAGGACTTTTTGTAGTGCTCGATCAAAAGGCACGCGAAGTAGGAATGGAAAAATTTAATAAGCTTGCCAAGCTTGGTCTGTTCAAACAAAAAGGAACAGAAATGGGTAAAGCTATTTTCTTTTCAAAAGTTATTATCATTACCTGCCTCATTCCCATATTCGCATTTCAAAAAGTAGAAGGCAAAATGTTTTCGCCATTGGCTTATACACTTGGGTTTGCGTTGATGGGCGCTTTACTTTTTACGCTCACATTGGTTCCTGCATTATCCAGTATTTTATTAAGAAAAAATGTAAGAGAAAAACACAATCCTATTCCTATATTTTTTGAAAAAGGAATTGGAAAATTATTCAGGCTAACTTATCGTAATAAAAAAACAAGCATACTCATTGCGCTTGCCATAATGCTGGTTACATTTTTTTCTGCAAGATTTTTAGGAACAGAATTTTTACCACAATTAAATGAAGGCGCATTGTGGGTAGAAGCAGAATTGCCCATGAGCGTGAGCCTTCCCGAAGCCAATGAGATCAGCAATAAAATGGTTGCCATCATGCATAAATTTCCTGAAGTAAAACAAACATTGGCACAGGTAGGAAGACCCAATGATGGCACCGACCCCAAAGGATTTTATAATGTACAAACGCAAGTAGATCTTTATCCGCAAAAAGAATGGAAAAGAAAAATCACCGAAGATGAATTAATTGCTGAAATGGATGCACAATTTAAAAAATATCCGGGCATCGTTTACAATTATTCGCAACCCATAAGAGATAATGTGGAAGAAGCCGTATCGGGAGTAAATGCTTCGCTTGCTGTAAAAATTTTCGGCAACGATTTTAAAACGCTTGATGAATTGGCAGATAAAGTAATGGCGCAATTAAAAAATGTAAAAGGAATTGAAGACCTCGGTGTAGAAAGAAATCTCGGTCAGCCCGAATTTCGCATAGAACTGGATCAGCAAAAGATGGCGCAATATGGAATTACTATGGCTGATGCAGAAAGCGTAATTGAAATGGCGATTGGTGGCAAAGCTGCCACGCAATTGTATGAAGGCGAAAAAAAGTTTGATGTAAGAGTGCGCTATGAAGTTCCTTTTCGCAATAATCAGGAAGCGATAGAAAATTTAATGATGCCGGGCAAAGACAACAGTAAAATTCCTTTAAAAGAAATTGCAGATATAAAAACGATTACCGGCCCTGCATTTATTTACAGAGATAATAATACAAGATACATCGCAGTAAAATTTTCTAATCGTGGCCGCGATTTGGGAAGCACCATTCACGAAGCGCAGCAAAAAGTAAATGCCAATGTTCATTTGCCACGCGGCTATTATACAACATGGAATGGCGAATTTGAAAACCAGGTGCGTGCATCCAAAACTTTGTCGCATGTAGTGCCCGTGTGTCTTTTAGCGATTTTCCTTCTTTTGTTTGTAACGTTTAATAATGTAAAAGATGCATTTCTTACTTTATTAAATGTGCCTTTTGCATTAATAGGCGGCATTCTTGCGTTGCATATTACTCACTTTAATTTCAGCATCAGCGCAGGCATTGGGTTTATTGCATTGTTTGGCGTGTGTATTCAAAACGGAGTAATACTCATTAGTGTTTTTAGAAAAAATTTAGATGAAAAAATGCAAGTGGATGAAGCGATTTATAAAGGAGTGATCTCCCGCATACGTCCGGTGGTAATGACGGCGCTTATGGCGGCAATTGGTTTATTGCCCGCAGCTATTTCGCAAGGCATCGGCAGCGAAACACAAAAGCCGCTTGCCATTGTTGTAATCGGCGGATTGGTTACTTCCACCATTCTTACTTTATTAATTCTCCCTGTAATTTTTTCATGGGTGCATCAACTCATGCATAAACGTTCGAACCGCGATATTTTAAGAAGAATAGGCATAGTAAGTAAATTGGAAAAACCTAACAGGTAAATCAATACAATCCTTTGCAAACGAGAATTAGTGAGAGCAAGTTTCTTGGATGATTTATTTAAAAAGAAGAAACCGATTGTTGTGCATTGACGAACCTCACAATACAAAAAAGCGAATGAACATGCATTGATAATCAATTGTAAAATTTAATTTGGTAAATTGTAGGGTTCGTATAATATTTGTGTTGTGCGTCAGCATAAAGAAACATCCTACTTAAAATGAAACATTGGACTTACATACTTTTATTGACAATAATCTCTTGCAACAATCAGCAACAAAAAGTCAACAGTACAGACACTTTGGTTTCTACTAAACCTTCAACTTTGACAGACACCAAAAGCGAAATTTGCTGGACAGGAACTTTAAACGGCAAGACACCTGTTTTTGTTCACTATCAGCTTGACAGTAATTTAATCATTGGAGAAATCACATATTTAAACACAAAACACAAATTGCCTATTAAGCTTTTAGGTACAATTGAGGAGGACAAAAGTTATAGGTTGTTGGAGTTTGACAACACAGGCAACATCACAGGAGTTATTGAAGGTAAGCCAACAGAAGAAAAATTTGATGGACTTTGGGTATCTCCTAAGACCAAGAAAGAACTTTCAATGAAACTTTCTTCAAAGGACACATTAATTAGTAGCCCTAACATTAAGCCAGATGAGTCTCAACTTTTCGGAAACTACCATTATCAATATGGCGACAAAGGTTATAATGGAGACTTTGACATAAACAGAGTTACAGGCAATAAAATTAGTTTCAATATTCTTTCACTAACGAATGTTGAAAGAGGACCAAACATTGCAGAAGTGGAGAAAGATACAATACTAATGACTGGTAATTCATTCATCTACAAAATTCCCGAAAGCGACAGTTGTGAATTTAAGGTGACTTTTTATAAAGGCTTTGTCTATATCAATTATACAAAAGGTTATTGTGAAAGTCAGTTTGGACTTAATGCGACAATTGATGGGATTTACTTGAAGACAAAATAGAATGCCGAACGCACAACATTGGGTTTTATGCAAGTTGGGCATGACCAGCAAACATCAACCAGTTGCAAATCCAAGCTGCGGTTCGGGCAGGACAAGCAACTTTCAACTTTAGTTCTTAAATTCAACTTTATATTTTCAATCAGCAGCGGTTGTCGGCAGACGGAATACTAATTCCCAACCTGCATAAAGCCCTGCTCGTTAGCGGTAACCTTATGGCAGCCTTCAAACTCATAGCATGCCTGACATTTCTTTTCTTGTTTAGTTGCAGGACAAATAAACAAGAAGTCATTTCTAAGTGGGACAATGGCAAAATCAAAGTAGAGAGAATTTACTCTGACACACCAAACTGTTTCATTGAAAGACATTTCTATGAAAACGGACAGTTGGCAAGTGAAACGAAATTTATAGACTCGACAAAAAACGGTGAATCGGTTGCCTACTATAAAGACGGCAAGCTATTGGGAAAGTGCATTTATAAAAATGGAAAAATCAACGGAGAAGTAACTGAATTTCACAAGACCGGAAGTTTAATGTTTAAAGGCAATCAGATTGACGGAAATTTAGTTGGCACTGCGACGCATTATTACGACAACGGCAAACCTGAAACCGAGCTCTATTACAAAGACAACAAAGTGTTTCTTGTTAATTATTGGGACAGTAGCGGTTTGCAGCAAATATCAAATGGTGACGGTATAAAGAAGTTCCAGGACTTCTTGAATAAAGATAAAAATGGCAATGACACAATGATAAACGTTTTTGTAGTTGGAATTTATAAAGACAGTTTATACAATGGGCTTTGGAAATACTATAATGCGGCGGACAATAAACTTATTTTAGAAAGAGATTTTAAAGATGATAAAATTATTTCTGAAAGATGGAAATAACGTTCGGACGAAAGGCTACCGCTAACATTGCATTGGCGATATGGCGGGGCGACAAATATATTTTCAGCTTTTTGTAATGTCTTGTCCTGAAATAGGTTGACACAAAATCAACCAAAAATGGACATAAAAAACCAGGCAGTAAGAGAGTATTTAGAAGATGGGATCTCTTACCGCGAGCTTTCAAAAAAGTATGGAGTAAGCCGTACTAC
>JAICZH010000182.1 GCA_025933775.1 Chitinophagaceae bacterium | reverse complement strand
TGTAAGCTTTGCTTTTATAAACATTTTTTGCAAAATAGGTTTCCATTGTTCTGTTGAATATTTATCAGGTTTTTTTAGTGAATGACATCCTGAACAATTGAGCACATATAATTTTTTTCCTGCATCGAAACGTTCCATAGTTATTCCCGGAACTTTTAATTGTGCATGTTTTAATTCATCAATAGTGGATGAAGAATTTTTTGATGATGATGTACATGAAATAAAATATATCATCATTAATAAAGAAAAATTTTTTTTCATTTTATTTTTTGAAACTAAAGAGAAATACCAAACAAGATTCTTACTTCTGTTCTTTCATGATCATCCAAAACTTTTGAGCCGGGAGCAAAAATTGTTTGATGAACATTGCCCAATTGAGGCAAATAATTTGCAATTATAAACCAACGGTTGCCGCGATAATTTAAAGTAGGTCCGGCATATAAAATTGAATTCTTCCAGCCCTCATTTTTTGCAATATCATTTTCATTAACCACTTCCAAACCCAATCCCAGCATAGGTTTTAAGTTATACATATAAGCCAGGTCAAACTGGATTGGCGTGCTCCATCCATTACTTTTTACTTCATTATTTTCCCATTCAAATTCTTTTTCAAATTCTGCAACTCCATTAAAAGCTAAAAGGCTTTTACCAATATATTTATCCAAAATTATTTTTGTTTCCAATTCAATTTCATCACCGCCTTTAATGGTTGCTTCTGCATACAAGGCCGATCCAATTTTATTTGCAGTTGGGTCGCTGAGCTTTAATTTCCATTCATTACTAAAACCAATTTCGTTGGAAGTTGTGGTGCCATTACTTCCTTCACTAAATCTTGTTTGAAAGCGATTAAAATAAAAAGATGTTTGCAAATTTTTACCTAATCCAAATTCCAGTTCTATTCTTTGATCCTGCGCATGAAAAAACTGGTCTTCATGCCCGAAGCGTGCTGTATGTGAAAACTCAAGATCCACGGCCCCCTGAGGCAATACATTAGAAGTATACGTTCTTGCAAAAAATCTATCTTGAGAAAAAGCGGACAAGCTGATAAGAGAAAGTGATAACAATATTATTTTTTTCATTTGTATAATTTTTTATGCAAATGAAAAATCATTTATAAAAAATGATTTACATAATCGGGAAAAGCCGTTTACGAAAAAAGAAAAAATTTTATTACACTATGCTTCTTTCTTGCATGAAATATAAAATTCTTTTCACGCAAAGCTGCATTAGAAAAGTAAGCGCAAAGACTAATGAAACAATAGTTCGCAGGGTTTTATTCCTGTATGTTTTTTAAATGCAGTAGAAAAATGCGAGATGGAAGAATAGCCAAGAATTGCAGAAACATCGGTAACGCTTAATCCTTTTTCATACAAAAGATATTTGGCATGTTCCATTCGCTGACTTTGAAAAAAATCGAAAATGGTAGTACCGTACATTTCTTTAAATCCTTTTTTTAAATAACATTCATTGATGGCAGCTTTGCGGCTGAGTTCCTTTATGGTCAAGGGTTCACCTATGTGCTCCAATAATATTTTTCTTGCCAGTGCAATCTTTTCCCGATCAGCATCATTGGCTAAAAATTTACAAGTAAAAGAATCTTCTCCATCGCCGGCCATGCATTCCATGCTGTATAACAAAAGCATTTGCGTTTGCGCATTTATAAAAATATTTTCAAGACTTTCAGAATAAGAATGATTTAATAAAGCATCTAAAACCATTTTGGTTTTGCTGCAAAGCGGCAATGATTTTGAAAACGAAGAAGTGTGGCTGAAGTTTAAAATGCTTTCAGAAAAAGAAGTGGTTTTTATACTTTTTACAAACTGCGAAAGATGATCGCTGTTGAAACGAAAGCTGGCAACATCAACCGTATCCACCATTTCGCTGCACCTATCGGATTGAAGATTTTTACAAAAATTGCATTCCATATCTTTTTGTCTGCAATAACGATTTCCGGTAATGCAAAATATTAATTCGAGGCTGCTTTCTTTTTTATCTTCTGTTTTATAATTATAAATCATCATGCCGGTATCTTCAAAATTAATATGCGGCAATTTTTGATAACGGTTAATTATATAATGAACCGTTCCCGGAATTTTTTGAACCTTTTGCTGCACCAATTCCAATTCTTCCTGCATCACAGGATGATTTAACGCGACAGATAATATATTTTGTATGGCTTCCATTTTCAAAAATGAGTGCAAAGATAAGTTTTTATTATTGTACGATAACTTGGGCTAAAGCTCACTTGGATTGAATAATATTGAATTATTA
>JAICZH010000108.1 GCA_025933775.1 Chitinophagaceae bacterium | reverse complement strand
CACCGTTAGTTGCCGGAATTTTACTTTTGCCGGCAATGATGAATTAAGAACCAAAGATTTTCAAAGCATGATTGATGATGATTCTATAAATGCAATTATGCTGGGACGTGGCGGCTATGGCGCCGTTCGCATTATTGATGCAATTGATTTTACCAAATTTGCAAAACATCCCAAATGGATAATCGGGTTTAGTGATGCCACTGTTTTTCATTCGCACATTAATAAAAATTTTGGAATTGCCACCATTCATTCTAAAATGTGTAACAGCTTTCCTGCTGATTGGAGCAATGCAATACCGGCACAAATTGATTCCATTGATTCGATACGAAAATGTTTAACGGGCGGTAAAATGCAATACAAGGTTGCGCCCGAAATTTACAATAAGAATGGCATTGCTGAAGGAACATTGGTAGGCGGCAATTTATCTATTTTAGAAAATCTTGCTGGTTCAACATCGGATATAAATACTGATGGTAAAATTTTATTTATTGAAGAAGTAGATGAATATTTATATAACATTGACAGGATGCTTTGGAATTTAAAACGAAGCGGAAAATTTAATAGGTTGAAAGCCTTGATAGCCGGAGGTTTTAATAATATAAAGCCCGATGAACCCGGAGAAGAATTTGGAAAAACAATTTATGACATGATCCTTGAAAAAGTAAAAGAATATAATTATCCCGTATGTTTTAATTTTCCTGTAGGCCATCAAAAAATAAATTATGCTTTAAAGTGTGGAGTAAAACATCAGTTGAACGTTTCCGATAATTCAGTTAGCCTGAAAGAAGTTTAATAGTTAAATTGTTTATTGCTGAAGTTATTGACAAATATTTAATGGTTAATAAAAAACATGATTAAAATTCCTCCATATTTAAAACCAGGAAATACCATTGGCATCTTATGTCCTTCGGGTTATATGCCTTATGAAAAAGCAGTAACGGCTATTGAAACCCTTACAGAATGGGGCTTCCAGGTAATTCCCGGAAAAACATTAGGCAGCCAGTTTCATTATTTTTCAGGAACGGATGAAGATCGGTTAGATGATCTTCAAGCTATGATGGACGATAAAAATATGAAAGCAATTATGTGCGCAAGAGGCGGCTATGGAATGGGAAGAATTATTGATAAAATTAATTTTAAAAAATTTATAAGAAATCCGAAATGGATTATTGGGTTTAGTGATATAACCGTTCTACAAAGTCATATTTTTTCGCAATATAAAATTGCATCGCTTCATGCACCGATGGCCGCTGCATTTAATGACGGCGAATGCATTAATCAATATGTTCAAAGCCTGCGCGATGCTTTAATTGGCCGCAAAGCAACCTATACTTGTGAGGGCCATGCCTTTAATAAAAAAGGAAAAGCATCTGGTATTTTGGTTGGCGGTAATCTTTCATTGCTGGCGCATTTGACAGGTACATCTTCCGGCTTAAAAACAAAAAATAAAATTTTATTTATTGAAGATGTTGGCGAATATATTTATAACATAGATCGTATGATGTACCAGATGAAACGAAGCGGTAAGCTTGAAAGCCTTGCCGGACTTATTGTTGGCGGTTTTACTGATATGAAAGATACCAATATTTCTTTTGGTAAATCTGCAGAAGAAGTGATAAAAGATATTGTGAAAGAATATGATTATCCTGTTTGTTTTAATTTTCCGGTAAGTCATAATAAAGAAAATTATGCATTGAAAATTGGGGTTGAATATAAATTAAATGTAAAAAAAAGTATAGTATGTCTTCAGGAAATGTGATGCGATATGTTTTGCTAATTTCCATACTTGCATTTAATAATAATTCTCTTGCAGCACAAATAAGAAACCCGGCTTACAGTATTTTAGTTGCTAAAAAGAATAAAAGAATTTATCATTTTTTTGCAGGTGAAAAAATTGATGTAAAAGCTTCTGATAATGGTAAGATAAAAGATTATAAAGGAATTCTCGCCTATTTCACGGATGATGGTATTTGTTTGTCTTCATTTAAAAAAAGAGATTCTTCCCTCCAATGCATATCGCTTCATTCAATACTTTCCGTTCATCAATTACTTAGAAAACAAAGATTGGTTTCAGGTATTATAACCGGAGTTTGTTTGGCTGCTACCATCACGCTGGTAAGTTTGCTCAGCAATACAAATAATAACAATGCTCGTGATAATTACGGATTTGTTTTAGTAATATTTCCACTTGCTGGAACGTTCGGTGGAGGAATAACTTTTCTCAGCACATTTATTACCGAAGCCGTTACAACTAAATCTGTAAAAAGAAGATGGCATTTTTTGTTGCGATAATTTTTGTTGTAAATTTTTGCGAATACTAAGTTCTTCATGTATAAAAAATTTAGAAAGCTATATTTGTTTATGAAATTTACCATTATCCGTTTTTTTAAAATCACTTTCTTACGGTTACGCCTACACGCAATTTATTTGCCTTTCTTCATACGAATGCGCTTGCAAATAATTTGGATGAGCAAACTTTCAAAGTGGGTTCATGAAAATAAAAAAATTGCTTTCAACGATTTCCCTAGCAAATGGAATTATAATAAACGCTACGATTTATATAATTATATTTTTGAAAATGAAATTTTAAACCTTGATATAAATTATCTTGAATTCGGGGTTGCAGACGGTCATTCATTTAATTGGTGGATGACAAAAAATAATCATCCTGCATCTCGCTTTTATGGCTTCGATACTTTTGCGGGATTGCCCGAAGATTTTGGCCCATATAAAAAAGGGACCTTTGCCAACAGCAATAACATTCCCATAATAAAAGATAAAAGAGGAAAATTTTTCCAGGGATTATTTCAGCAAACCCTTCCTTCATTTTTAAAAAATTTTGATAACAGCAGAAAGAATGTTATAATGCTTGATGCAGATTTATACACCGCTACTTTGTTTGTGCTTACGAGCCTGGCGCCATTTTTAAAGAAAAATGATATTATTTTTTTTGATGAATTTGTAGTGCCCACTCATGAATTTATGGCGTATCAAAATTTTATTGACTCTTATTATTTTAATTTGGAACTGTTAGCCGCCGCTAATAATTATTACTTTGTAGCTTTTAAAGTGAAATAATTTTTTTGATTTGCCAATTGCCCATTGCCAATTCGTCTATCTTTCATCACTGAAGATGCGATTGAGTTTTACTTTATTTACCGGCGCCACAATGAGCGGAAATTTTTCTACCGTTACATTACTTTGTTCAAGACCAAAACCTCTTTCTTCGCTAAGGCTTATTCGTTTTACCCAAAAATATAATTTCATAATTATCTTTTCAAAGAAGGGCAATTCATTGTCTTGCGAAAGAAATTTTTCCAAAACAATAAATTGAAAATCGCCCACTACATTATTTCGTTGTAGGCTTTCATAACGGCTGGTGATGTTCACTTCTTTATTGCTTACCATATCTTCCACTACTTTGCGAAACATTAAATTTATTCGTGGTTCCATGCGAAACCCAAGCCTGAACTCAATTCGTATAATTTCATTGGGAATAATGGTTTCTACCGAATACTCACTAGTGTAAGGACTATCCTGTGTATCCACATGTACAAACCAATAAATATCGGCACGCTTTGGTTTTCGGTTTAAGATGGAATAAATTATTTTATGTTCAATTTCTTTTGGATTATTGGCGCTGGTTAAATAAACCAAATGCGTAGCATATTTTGGAATAGAATGATCATTGCTGAGTTCCTGTATCGTTGGCAGGTATTGCTCAAGCCTTACAAATTCTACATAACGGTTTTTAATTTTTCGTGCCCTGAACCAAACATACATAATTGAAAACAATGCGCCGCCAACTATCAATGTTACAAATCCGCCGTGCGGAAATTTATTGAGGTTTGCAAATAGGAAACTTAATTCAATAGCGAGATAAACGATAAGGTATAAATAAATAAAAAATTTAGAAGTTCTGCGCGAAACCAAAAAATTGGCAAAAAGCAAAGAAGTAGCAAGCATACACAATGTAATGGCGAGGCCGTATGCAGCTTCCATGTTGGAAGATGTTTGAAAATATAATGTAATTCCAACACATCCGATAAGCAATACCGTGTTTATTCCCGGAATAAATAACTGGCCTCTTTCTTCGGTGGGATAATTAATTTTCATTTTGGGCCAAAGATTTAATCGCATGCTTTCGCTGATAAGCGTGAAAGAGCCGCTGATTAAAGCCTGGCTGGCAATAATAGCTGCAACTGTGGCAATCACCAGTCCGATGATTTTAAAATTATCAGGCATTATTCCATAAAAGGAATTAAAGCCATTATCAATTACTTCTTTTGAAAAAGTTTTACCCAAATGATTGGATAAAAGCCATGAGCCCTGCCCAAGATAATTTATTATTAAAGCGCTTTTTACATAAATCCATGAATAACGAATATTGTCTTTGCCGCAATGCCCCAGATCGCTGTATAAAGCTTCGGCACCTGTGGTACAAAGAAACACAGCGCCAAGAATCCAAAAACCGCCGGGATATAGCGTGAGTAATTTTATTCCGTATATCGGATTGAAAGCTTTAAAAATATAAGGGTCGTCAAAAATATGAACGGCTCCTAAAAGCGCAAGCATTAAAAACCAGGTAAACATAATTGGGCCAAACATTTTACCGATGGAAGCCGTGCCAAATTGCTGCGCAAAAAACAACCCGGCTAAAATTGCCAATACAATATATACAATAGTTGCATGACTGATGCCGCTGAAAAATGGAATTTGTTTCAATCCTTCAATTGCTGAAGTAACAGAGATGGGCGGGGTTATCATTCCATCGGCAAGTAAAGATGCGCCGCCAATAATGGCTGGAAAAACCAACCATTTTTTTTGCCGGCGCACAAGAGCGTACAGAGAAAAAATACCGCCTTCACCTTTATTATCGGCTTTCAAAGTAAGTATTACATACTTTACGGTTGTTTGTAAAGTAAGTGTCCATATAATGCACGATAACCCTCCTAAAATAAGTTCCTTTGAAATTACCTTGTCTCTTATGATGGCGTTTAAAACGTAGAGTGGTGAAGTACCAATGTCGCCGTAGATGATTCCTAAAGCAATAAGTAACCCAGCCGCAGTTACTTTATTGAGATTTTTACTCACTGCACAAATTTAAGTTCATAAACAAATTCCATTTGCTCCCAATATTTCTTTGTTTCAAAATATCTGCAAATGTAGCAGAATTGTAATATTTGAAATCAATTCTTCTTAACAAAACCATTGCATAAAAAATAAATATAAAAAGAGGAATGTAAGAAAAAAATCCTCTTCATTTTTTTAAAGAGGATTTTTGCAGATGGGGTTACAGAGTCTATTATAATGCGATTTGTCTTTCCGTCATCATTTTTCTTAAATTAATGAGGCCGTAACGCATACGCCCAAGCGCTGTGTTGATGCTGCAATTGGTGAGCTTTGCAATTTCTTTAAAACTAAGCTCGGCATAATGCCTCATTACAATTACTTCCCGTTGGTCTTCGGGTAGCATTTCCAGCAATTTTCTTACCCGGTCATGGCTCTGATGTTGCATAATTTTTTCATCAGCGCCTGCTTCAGAAAAATTAATTACTTCAAAAATGTCGCGGTCATCGCTGGTTTTAATAGACGGGCTGCGTTTTACTTTTCTAAAATGATCTACACATAAATTATGTGCAATGCGCATAGCCCATGGCAAAAATTTTCCTTCATCAGTGTAGCGCCCACTGTTGATGGTGTCAATCACTCTGATAAAAGCATCCTGAAAAATATCTTCGGCAAGATATTTGTCTTTTACCAATAAATAAATTGACGTGTAAATTTTGTCTTTGTAACGATGTACAAGACTGGTTAAGGCTTCTACATCTCCATCAAGATACAGATGGATCAATTGCTGGTCGGATAATGTGTTCATGGATTTCATAAACTGGTTTACAGATTTTTGGTTTAGGATATTGTGCAAGTCTCAACCAATTAAAAAGAAAATAATGTGGGAATCTGTTGCGAAGCGCAGAAGGTTCTTCATTTCTTTCTGGATAATTGGAGCACCTAAATTATAACAATAAATAAATCTTCCAAATGTTTTGCTAATTTTTTTTCATTAAAACTAAAATTAGGGCAATAGTACTCGGAAAGTATTCGTAAAACTACGATTCGTTATTTTTGCAATCCGCAAAAATGAAGACAAGTAAAATTTCTAAAAATAAAATAGATAATCATTCCATTGTTTCTTCAAATAATATTTTTATTAAAGGAGCAAGAGTTCATAATCTTAAAAATATTACCGTTGAAATTCCGCGAAATAAATTAATTGTTGTTACGGGTGTTTCTGGTTCCGGAAAATCTTCTCTTACTATTGATACATTATTTGCTGAAGGCCAAAGACGGTATGCAGAAAGCCTTAGCGCTTATGCACGCCAGTTTATGGCGCGCATGAATAAGCCTGATGTGGATTATATAAAAGGCTTATGCCCTGCTATTGCTATTGAACAAAAAATAGTAACGCGTACACCGCGATCAACCGTTGGCAGCATGACGGAAATTTATGATTATCTCCGTTTGTTATTTGCACGGATTGGTAAAACCATTTCACCTGTTAGCGGGAGAGAAGTAAAAAAAGATGATGTAGCAGATGTAATTAATGCAATTGAAAAACTAAATAAAGGCAATAAAATTTTATTGCTCGTAGCATTTCGCCAGCATCATAAAAGAGATGTAAAAGAAGAATTAAATATTTTAATGCAAAAAGGTTTTTCAAGAATAGCGGCCTCCCCCGACCCCTCCAAAGGAGGGGAGATGGAGATTTTAAGGATTGAAGAACTTCAGGAAAAAAAAGATGTAACATCGTACTTCTCACATCGTACATCGTACGTACTTATTGATAGATTAATTGTAAAAGATTTTGATGAAGATGATAAACATCGTATATCCGACTCCGTTAGTACTGCATTTTATGAAGGAGAAGGAGAAGTAACGATTGAAATTAATGGAAATAAAATGTTGCATTTCTCCAATAAGTTTGAATTGGATGGAATAAAGTTTGAAGAACCGGTTCCCAATTTATTTTCATTCAATAATCCTTATGGCGCATGCCCCGTGTGTGGCGGCTTTTCATTGGTGCTGGGCATTGATCCTGATTTAGTAATTCCCGATAAAAGATTAAGCGTGTATGAAAATGCCATTGCTCCATGGCGCGGAGAAAAACTAGGTTTGTGGAAAGAAAAATTAATTCGCGTGGCACGTCATTTCGATTTTCCAATTCATAAACCAATCATTGATCTTACTTCTGCACAATACAATCTTTTGTGGACAGGTAATGAATATTTTTCAGGGCTTGATGATTTTTTTAAGGAAGTAGAACAAAATTTATATAAAGTTCAATACAGAGTTTTATTAAGCCGTTATCGCGGAAGAACTGTATGCCCCGAATGCCACGGATACAGGCTTAGAAAAGAAGCATTATATGTGCAGGTGAATCATAAAAATATTGGCGAGCTGTGCGAAATGCCGGTGAAAGATCTGGCAAAATGGTTTCATGAAATTGAATTATCAGCGCATGAAAAAATAATTGCAAAAAGAATTTTAATTGAAATTAATAATCGTCTTCAAACGCTTTTAGATGTTGGCCTTGGCTATCTCACACTCAACAGGCTGGCGAATTCATTAAGCGGTGGCGAAAGTCAACGCATTCAATTAACAAGAAGCCTTGGAAGCAATCTTACCAATTCATTATACATTTTAGATGAGCCTTCTATCGGCCTTCATACAAGAGATACAGAAAGATTGATTGTTGTTTTAAAAAACTTGCGCAACCTCGGCAATACAGTTGTAGTGGTTGAGCACGATGAAACGATGATGCGTGAAGCAGATCATATAATTGATATGGGCCCGCTGGCAAGCCATCTCGGCGGTGAGGTAATTGCAGAAGGAGATTATGATGATATAATAAATAATCCTGAAAGCCTTACGGGAAAATATTTAAAAGGCGAATTGAAGATACTAACGCCAACGCATACACGAAAATGGACACGCTCTATAATGGTGATGGGCGCTCGCCAAAATAATTTACAAAATATTGATGTGGTAATTCCATTGAATGTATTATGTGTAATAAGCGGTGTGAGTGGTAGCGGCAAAACAACTTTGGTAAAACAAATTTTATATCCTGCATTAAAAAAATTAAAAGGTGAATTTGCAGAAAAAGTTGGCTTGCATAAAGGCCTTGCAGGCGATCTCGATTATATTTCGCAAATAGAAATGATAGATCAAAATCCTATTGGCAAATCTTCGCGAAGCAACCCGGTTACTTATATAAAAGCGTATGATGAAATAAGAGATTTATTTAGTAAACAACCATTGAGTAAAATGCGCGGTTATCAGCCCAAACATTTTTCATTTAATGTGGATGGCGGAAGATGTGATGCATGTAAAGGCGAAGGCGAACAGGTTGTTGAAATGCAATTCTTAGCAGATGTGCATTTGGTGTGCGAAGTATGCGGTGGCAAAAGATTTAAGCAGGAAGTGCTGGAAGTAACTTACAAAGAAAAAAATATTTACGATGTGCTTGAAATGAGTGTTGACGAAGCAATAGAATTTTTCAGTGATGAAAAAAAAGCAACAAAAAAAAATAGCGCCAATGGAACAGAAGTTGCCAAAAAAATTCAGCCTTTAAGCGATGTGGGATTGGGATATATAAAACTTGGCCAATCTTCTGATACGCTGAGTGGCGGCGAGGCGCAGCGTGTAAAGCTGGCATCATTTCTTGGCAAAGGAAAAGGTCAGGGTAACTTGCTTTTTATTTTTGATGAACCCACAACCGGACTTCATTTTCATGATATAAAAAAATTACTCGCATCATTTAATGCATTGATTGAACAAGGCCATTCAATAATTGTAATAGAGCATAATACCGATGTTATAAAATCTGCTGATTGGGTAATTGACCTTGGCCCCGAAGCAGGCGATGGCGGCGGAAACCT
>JAICZH010000139.1 GCA_025933775.1 Chitinophagaceae bacterium | reverse complement strand
GCTGCCGCGAACGATGATTATATTTTTACCTATGCAGAAGTAACAGGTACAACGACTGACGGTACGCAGGGAATGCCGGCTGGTTCAAAAATGGATGAGAAATTCGTGGATTTAGTAAAAGTTAAAGATGGCAAAATGGTAGAACACTGGGGCTTTGCAGATCCTAATGAAATGATGAAACAAATGCAGGCAATGCATGAGAATAATAAAATGGATGAAAATAAAGATGCATCCAAAATGAAAAAATAAAAAGTTTCAATCAATGATAAATACACAGGCATGATGCCTGTGTATTTTTTTTTAATTTTCTTTTTTATTTTGGTAACTCAATTATTTACTTACACGATCTGTACATTTGCAAAAAATTAAATGCTGAATTTAGGTAAGTTTAGTATCGAGCAAATTATTACGATTACATTTACATTGTTTGCTGTAATTGATATTTTGGGTTCTATTCCTATATTAATTTCTTTGAAAGAAAAAATGGGAGGAGTGATTCGTTCCACGCAGGCCACTATTGCATCCGGCGCTTTTATGATTTTATTTTTATTTGTTGGTCAGCCATTTCTCAACTTACTCGGATTGGATGTGCAATCTTTTGCTGTTGCAGGAAGTATTGTAATTTTTATTATTGGATTGGAAATGATACTTGGCCTCGATTTTTTTAAACAGGAAGGCAATCCCAAAAGCGGCAGCGTGGTTCCTATTGCGTTTCCATTAATTGCAGGCTCGGGAACCCTTACTACCATTATGTCTTTAAGAGCCAATTATTTTGTTATAAATATTTTGACCGGCATACTCATTAATTGCGTGGTGATTTTTGTAGTATTGAAATCGCTTAAATGGATTGAAAAAGCATTAGGCCCAAATGGGTTGATTGTAGTAAGAAAATTTTTTGGTGTTATTTTGCTGGCGATTGCTGTAAAAATTTTTGGCAGCAACATTGCGCAATTTGGGAAATAGGTTAATTAGTTTATTGGTTAATGGCTAAAGTGGAAACTTAAAAACCAATTAACCGATTAATATAAATTGGCCTCGTAGTACAATGGATAGTATAAGAGTTTCCGAAGCTCCAGATACAGGTTCGATTCCTGTCGAGGCTACTTTCCTTATTTAAACACCGGAATATTTTTGCATACTGTTTTTTTAAGCAAGCATACAATTCATTCCAAAAATTTCTTTTACGCATTTTTTAGTTTCTTTGCGCTTCCTGTTTTAATTATTGAAGTATGTGGAAGCGCCTCGCAAAATTTGCTTTACAACATCGTTTGGCTCTTTTAATTCTTTTGGCTGTATGCACGGCTGTTATGGCTTTTTTTGCCAGTAAAATAAAACTCAGCTACGAGTTTTCAAAAGCAATTCCCACCAATAATCCCAAATACCAGGATTATCTTTCATTTAAAAATAAATTTGGAGACGATGGAAACCTTTTGGTGATTGGGGTACAAACGAATGATTTTTTTGAATTAAAAAATTTTGAATCATACCAGGCTTTCAACAATGATCTTAAAAAAATAAACTATATTGAAAATGTATTAAGCGTTTCCAATGCCATTGATCTTTTAAAAGACACTGCTTCGCAAAGATTAATTGCAGTTCCTGTTTTTCCTGATTCAATTGCCTCCCAACAGCAACTGGATAGCAGTCGCAAATTGTTTTATACACTTCCATTTTATAAATCGCTTTTATATAATCCCGAAACAAATGCATACTTGGCTGTAGTGCGTATCAATAAAAATATTCTTAGCTCGCCGGGCCGTACCAAAGTGATCAATGATATTATTGCAACGGCAAATCAATACACCAATAAAACAAAAATTGAAACACACATAAGCGGCTTGCCGTTAATACGCACGCAGGTTGCAGACCGAATCGCAAAAGAAATGAAATGGTTTATCATTGGCTCTTTGGTTCTTTCTGCAATTATTTTATTGCTCATGTTTCGTTCATTGGGCACCACCATTTTATCGTTGCTGGTGGTTATCATCGGCGTAATATGGAGTGTGGGCATTACATATCTTTTCGGATATAAAATTACTTTGCTCATTGCTTTAATTCCGCCATTGGTAGTGGTGATCGGCATTCCCAACTGCATTTATTTTTTAAATAAATATCATTCTACTTTAAAAGCAACGGGCAATAAGCAACAATCGCTTATTGATATGGTAAGCAAAATGGGCGTGGTTACTTTGTTTTGTAATTTATCCGCAGCAATTGGGTTTGCTGTTTTTGCATTAACCAAAAGTTCAATTTTAATAGAGTTTGGGCAGGTGGCTGGCTTAAGTATTATGCTCATTTTTGTAATTTCTTTTATATTACTTCCGGGAGTTTTAAGTTATATGCCTCAACCGGGAGCGAGGCAATTAAAATATCTTGATGTAAAATTTTTCACGAATCTTTTATTGAAGATAGAAGGATGGGTGCTTCATCACAAAAACGTGGTATATGCGTTAACGTTAGTTGCAGTTATCTTTTCTGTTTTTGGATTATTTAAATTAAAAACAGAAGGATTTATTGTAGATGATTTACCCAAAACGGATAAGATTTATACTGATCTTAAATTTTTTGAAAAAAATTTTCATGGCGTAATGCCGCTGGAAATAATTATTGATTCAAAAAAAAGATATGGGCTGGCAGGATCACGAATACTTCCGGTACTTATGAAAATGGATTCACTTTCAAAATATATCAGTTCACAAAAAGAAATGGCAAGGCCGCTTTCTATTGCAGAAGGAATAAAATTTGTAAAGCAGGGATTTTATGAAGGCGATTCATCCAATTATCAATTACCTAATTCTTTTGATATTGCTTTTATTGGAGAATATTTAAAGCCGGGAAACGACAGCACGCCAAAAAATAATATTTCAAAATTGCTTACGAGCTTTATTGATACAGCAAGAGAAAGCGCCCGAATGAGCATTAACATGGCAGATGTAGGAACAAAAAAACTTCCTGGAATTCTTTCAGGAATAAGAAAAAAAACGAATGAACTTTTTGATACTTCAAAATTTAAAATAACATTTACGGGTTCTACCATTACTTTTTTAGAAGGCAGTGCTTATATTATAAATGGATTAAAGCAAAGTTTGCTGTGGGCATTTTTATTTATTGCATTATGTATGTTGTATTTGTTTAAGTCGCTGCGCATTTTAATTTGTTCGCTCATTCCAAATATTATTCCTTTAATAGTAACAGCCGGCATCATGGGCTGGGTTGGCGTTCGCCTGAAACCCTCTACTGTACTTATCTTCAGCGTAGCACTTGGAATTGCTATTGATGTTACCATACGTTTTTTGGTAAATTATAAACAAGAACTTTCTACCAATAATTTTGATATTAAAAAAACAGTTTCTGAAACTATTAAACATACCGGGTTAAGTATTTTATATACCTCTCTTGTATTAATTGCGGGTTTTATAATTTTTTGTTTCAGTGGTTTTGGGGGCACACAATCATTGGGATGGCTTACTTCCATTACGCTTTTAATTGCTACATTAACTAACCTTGTTTTACTTCCGGTATTATTATTGGCAATGGGAAAAAAGCATCCATAAAATTTTTTTTTATGGCACAGGATCGTATCCATGTCCTCCCCATGGATTGCAACGTGCAATTCTTTTTATCGTTAACCATAATCCTTTTACAGGCCCATATTTTTTTAATGCTTCAATACCGTATTGAGAACAGGTGGGCGTATATCTGCACGAAGGACCCAGCCATGGAGAAATAATCCATTGATATATTTTTATAAGAAAAATAAAAGGCGCTGCCAATATTTGTTTTACAATTTTCATTATTTCTTTTACTGAAAAACTCTTATATAGTCAACAATCATTCTTTGCGGAAAAACGGTTGTACCATCAGGAGAACCAGGCCAGTTGCCGCCTACAGCAATATTAAAAATAAAAAAGAAAGGATTATCAAATGGATAATTTCCTGTAATAGCTGTTTTATTCGCGGTAAAATATTTCACATCATCTACATACCATTCTATTTTATCGGCAGTCCAGGTGGTGGTGAACACATGAAACTTTTTAGAAAAATCATCATTGGTTAATGAATAATTCGAGCCCAACGATGAACCTCCTGTTCCTGTTTGCCCCCAATGCAAAGTTCCGTAAGTTTTAGCGGGAGCATTTCCCAATATTTCCATCATATCTATTTCACCACAAGCCGGCCATGAAACAGTTGTGATATTGCTTCCTAACATCCACAATGCCGGCCATATTCCCTGTCCTGACGGGAGCTTTGCCCTTATATCTATTCTGCCGTAAGTAAATTCTCTTTTACCCAAAGTTTGAATTCTTGCAGAAGTATAATTATTATTTCCGATGGTTTCTCTTCGTGCTTCTAAAACCAAATAATTTCTGTTAGTAATAAAACAATTTTTAATGCTATTGTTATAATATTCCAGTTCATTATTTCCCCATCCATTGCCGCCGGTTTCAAAATTCCATGAGGCATCATCTAATGTTGGTTCATTAAATTCATCGTTCCACTTTAAAGTATATCCCGGATAATTTAATGGAGTTGAATAACCCGTATTATCAACGGGAATGTAGGTTCCATCGCAAATAATAGTTCCGGTTCCTTTTGGGCTTGAGCTTAATGTTGCATTTACGGGATTGCTTATTTGAACATAAAATGTTTTCGGATTTTCTCTTAAGCTGTCTCCTTTTACAGCAATATTGAGACTTATATTATTTGCATTTGCAGGAATGGTTAAAGCGCCAGATGCTGCTGTATAATCATCATTTGCCTTGGCCGATCCATCGGAGGTTGTGTATTGAAAAGTAACCGGCTTGTCTGAAACTTTATCAAGCGATATATTAAACTGAAAATTTGTTGAAGCACTATTATCTCTTTGCTGCTGCACATTGCTAATGCTCAACGCAGGCTCATTTGATTTTGGAGAATTGCCTGTATCTTTTTTACTGCACGATATAAAAGTAATTATTAAAAAAACGGATTGGGTTAATTTCATTTTATAAATTTTAAACATTAAAAGATACAAATTTTATT
>JAICZH010000063.1 GCA_025933775.1 Chitinophagaceae bacterium | reverse complement strand
TTTAAAAGCCGTAGGCGCAGAAGTAATTGTATGCCCAACCAATGTAGAGCCTGAAGATCCGCGCTCCTACTACTCTGTATCGAAAAGGCTGGCTGAAGAAATTCCCAATTCGTGGTACGTAAATCAATATGATAATCTTGCAAACAGATTGGCGCATTATGAACAAACCGGCCCGGAAATATGGGAACAAACAGAAGGAAAAATTACGCATCTTGTTGTTGCAACAGGAACTGGTGGAACTATTGTAGGCGCTGGAAAATTTTTAAAAGAAAAAAATCCTGATATACAAGTTTGGGCAATTGACAGCTATGGTTCTTTATTAAAAAAATATTTTGATACCGGTGAAATAGATGAGAACGAAGTATATCCTTACATCAGCGAAGGTTTTGGTGAAGATTTTGTTCCGGCTAATTATGACATGAAATATATTGACCGCTTTGAAAAAGTTACTGATAAAGATGGCGCGATAATGGCGCGCCGCATTGCAAAAGAAGAAGGATTGTTTTGCGGATACAGCGCCGGCAGTTGTTTGCAGGGATTAATGCAATTGAAAAATGAATTGAAAAAAAATGATGTAGTCGTTTGCATATTTCACGATCACGGAAGCAGGTATGTTGCAAAAATTTACAACGATCAATGGATGATGGAAAGAGGTTTTTTAGAAGTAAAAACTTTTAAAGATTTAGTAAGCGGAAGAGGTGAAAAAAAATTAGTTACTATTTCGCCCGAACAAAAAGTAGCCGAAGCAATTTCCATTATGAAAAAATATGATATAGAAAATGTGCCCGTGATGAATGGCGATGGAATAGTAGGCTCGCTAAGCGAAAGCGGTTTGTTCGATAAAATTTTATCAGACCCTGAAATAAAAAATGAAACAGTAGAATCGGTAATGGAAAAAGAATATCCTTTAGTTGCTTTTGATACGCCGGTAGAAAAACTAAGCAAGCTCATTTCAAAACAGAGCGGCGCGGTACTCAGCAAAGATGAAACAGGAAATTATCACATTGTTACCAAGTACGATATTATTCAAAGCCTTGCCAAATAAGGTTCCCATTCACATTTACGCATTGTAATTAACCGATTATTAATTACATTTTTTTCAAATTCATTTCGTAAAATTACTATCAACCGAAAGTATTTTTCCTAAGTTGAATTACATTCAATAGGTACGTAAATAGTATTTTTCTATGATAGAAGATTAAGCAATATCGCTATTGCCAGCGTATGTATGAATCATACCTTTGTATCAGAAGTTGATTGATGTTGATTTAGCATTAATCATAATATCCAAACATCCAAGAAAAACAAAATCAGAATCTATCCAAATTCCTGAAAAATCAAAAAAAATCCAGTATCAGTCAACTTCTAATTTTTTCCAATACCATTAAGAGCCAAAACTATCTGGTATCCATTTGAAAAAAAACCAAAGGAAACACTTCACCCCGGGAGCCTGTTAGTCGGGCAAAAAAATTACTTCTGCAACTTGATCCATTCAATGAGCAGAAGTTTTTTTATTTTATACTCCTTAATATTACCTCTTAATCATCCGTCCATTTTTTTATCAGTAATATTTTATAAGAATAAAATAACGGTGAAGGCTAAACGCAGTTTTAATAAAATTTTTCTTTTCAAAACCGCTTTCCACAAATTTTTATCAGATAAAATTTTTTACTTATAACTTTATCATTCATCGTTTTTAATTTTTATGAACAAATTATTTATATCATTTTTTTATTTGTGGCTAATTTATTGTTGCATTTTTTCTGTTAGTTGTATGGCACAAGCGATTCAAAAACCTTTATTTCAAAATAAAAAATTTAGCATATTTGCTGATCATGTTGTGCAAAGCAAATACAGTGCAGAAGCCATCTCAGCTACTAAAATCGTTTCCAATTATAAAAGTCAGGCTAATCTTTTCAAAAGCGCAGACATTACTTTTAAATTCAGCATAAATGGAAAAGATAATGAAATGCCTTCCGGCACCGATCATCATTTTACATGCGTTGCAAAAGACAGCGCATGTGAAACGCCGGTTATAAAATTCGGAACACAATTAAAAAATAATGTAGCTCCAAAAGATAATACGTATCTGAAACCCAACACAAAATTTACCGTGCGTGTTGATATGAATGATGTGTTCAATCAGTTTAATTCCAAAGGTTTTTATACAACATTTAATGGCACTAAAATTTATAAAGAAGATTTCAGAGGGTTATATGTTGCAGGCAGCACCGCGCCATTGATCTGGGATTTTGATAACCTTGTTAATCATCCGCAATTGCTATTGAAAGATAATGGCAATCATATTTTTTCAACTACGTTAATATTGAATTCGCAAAGTGATGATAAAAAAACAAATGCTGAATGGAATTTATCAAAAGATATTTCAAATTATCCGCAATATAAATCACCTTATTTAATTTCTGATGCAATTTATAATATGTCATTGGAAGAAATGATAAAAGCCATCGAGCCTGACAGCACTTTCCGCACCGGTAAAGAATGGGCAGGCGTTTGGACGAGAGATATTAGTTACAGCATTATTCTTTCAATGGCTTATATGCAGCCTGCAGTTGCTATTAATAGTTTATTAAAAAAAGTAAATAAGAAAAAAAGAATTATACAAGACACAGGAACTGGCGGCGCATGGCCTTGTTCCACCGACCGAATGATTTGGGCAGTGGCTGCGTTTGAAGTGTATAAAGCAACCGGTAACAAAGATTGGTTGCAGCAAGCATACATTATTATAAAAAATTCTATTGAAGATGATGAGCATGTTGTTTATGATACACTAACGGGAATGGTGAGGGGCGAATCTTCTTTTCTTGATTGGCGTGAACAAACTTATCCGAAATGGATGCAGCCTGCAGATATTTTTGAAAGCGAATGTTTGGGAACAAATGCTGTGCATTACGAAGCCAACAAAGTACTTGCCGAAATGGCAACGATATTGAATGATAAAAAAGTTGCAGCAAAACATAAAGCCCTTGCTGCGCAAATAAAAAACGGCATCAACAAATATTTATGGATGCCCGATAAAGGTTATTATGCGCAATATTTATATGGAAGAAATTATAAAATTATTTCTCCGCGAATGGAAGCGTTGGGCGAGTCGCTTTGCATTATTTTTAATATTGCCGATGCGGCAAAGCAAAAAGAAATGATCAGTAAAATTCCATTCACGCCATATGGTGTAACCTGCATCTATCCTGAAATTCCAAACATTCCGCCGTATCATAATAATGCTGTGTGGCCTTTTGTGCAAACCTATTTTACATGGGCTGCGCAAAAAGCAGGTAATAAAAAAGCGGTGATGCAAAGCATTGCAGATATTTATCGTCCTGCAGTTTTATTTGTTACCAATAAAGAAAATTTTGTTGCGCAAACTGGTGATTTTGCAGGCACACAAATTAATTCGAGCAATATGTTGTGGAGCTTATCAGGCAACATTAGTTTGGTGCATAAAGTTTTATTCGGGATTAAATTTGAAACTGATAAATTAAGCTTTCATCCTTTTGTGCCACAGGCTTTGCAGGGAAAAAGAACACTGAATAATTTTAAATATAGAAATGCAGTTTTAAATATTTCCATGAATGGTTTTGGAAATAAAATTTCTTCATTTAAAGTTGATGGTAAATCATCACCAACATTTACAATACCTGCAACGCTTACCGGTGAACATGAAATAGAAATTCAACTTTCAAATAATTTTACGGATAACAAAACAAATGACAATGTTAATGAACAACGGGTTTATTTTTCTTTGCCAAATCCGGAAGTATCACTTGAAAAAAATATGCTGAAATGGGAACCAATAAAAGATGCAGTTTCATATATCGTTTTAAAAAATGGTAAAACAATTGCATCTATAAAAAATAATTCATTTGCAATTGAAAAAAACATAACTGCCGAGTATCAGGTTATTGCGATTGATAAAAATAAAGTTCTATCATTTGCCAGCGAACCTATTCTTGTTGCAGATGAAAAAAATATTTCTGTGTACCAGGCAGAAGATTTTGCCTCAAAATCTGATTCATCTTTCAAAGGCTTTACCGGCAAGGGTTTCGTTGAAACAAGTACAACATTAAACCGTAACTTATCATTTAATATTAATGTTGCAAAAGAAGGTTCTTACCGCATCAATTTTCGTTATGCAAATGGAAACGGGCCTACAAATACCGAAAACAAATGTGCCATCAGAACATTGAATGTTGATGAAAAAGAATCCGGAACAATCGTGTTTCCGCAGCGCGGAAAAAATGAATGGAGCAACTGGGGCTACAGTAATTCAGTAAAAATATTTCTTACCAAAGGCAAACATATCATCAACCTCAGCTTTGAAGATTTTGATGATAACATGAACGGCGAAATAAACCAGGCCATGATTGATGCAATGAGATTGATTTTATTAAAGTAAAATTTATTTTGCTTAAATTATTTTGCTCATTATTTTTTTTAAAAAAATATTTAAATGTAAAAACAACTTGCTGTAATTTATAATGCATCTTCATGATCATTGATCCTAAAAATATTTCCAAAATTTATTCACGAATTGTTTCATTAGTGCCTTCGCAAACGGAACTTCTTTATGATCTCGGGCTTGATGAAGAAGTAAAAGCAATTACAAAATTTTGCATTCATCCTGATGAATGGTTTAAAAATAAAACACGCATTGGTGGAACCAAGAATATAAAAATGGATGTCATAAAAAAAACCAATCCTGATTTAATAATTGCTAACAAAGAAGAAAATGTAAAAGAGCAAATTGAAGAATTAGCAAAAACATTTGATGTATATGTTACGGATGTAAACAATCTTCAGGATGCGTTGCAAATGATAAAAGATGTTGGAACGCTTACGGGCAAAGCTTCTTCAGCATTACAACTTGCAGATGATATTGAAAAAAAATTTAAAGATTTATCTGAATATATTTCTCTTAAACAAAAAATAAAAACAGCTTATTTTATTTGGAAAAATCCATACATGACAGCAGGGGCCAACACTTTTATAAATGATATGATGCAGTATTGCGGGCTGAAAAATATCATAACTAACGGTGATCGCTACCCGAAAATAACTTTGGAAGAATTACCTGCTGATTGTGAATTAATATTACTTTCATCCGAACCATTTCCATTTAAAGAAAAACACGTAAAAGAAATTGAATCGCAAATTTATTCATCAAAAATTATGCTGGTAGATGGTGAAATGTTTAGCTGGTATGGAAGCAGGTTATTAAAAGCTGTAGATTATTTTAAAACATTTAAAAAAGAAATTGAATTTATAAAATAAAATTTATCCCAAAAGATGATAAAAAAATATTTTGCTTTATTGATGATTACTGCATTTGCTTATTTGCCGGTATGCAGCCAAGCGCCTGTGGATTCGAATATTGATAGCTTATCAAAAAAATTTTACAATCATAATTATTTACAACCATCTGCATTAATCATTCCCGGAACTTTTTTGTTGTACAGCGGTCTAAAGCCAGCAATAAACGGCATTGAGCGCATTGACAATACTATTTTTACTCAAATAAAAAAAAATGATCCAGCCTTTCATACAAATGTTGAAGATTACCTGATGTGGGCGCCATCTGCTTCGGTGTATCTTTTAGATGCTTTTAAAATAAAAACAAAAAATAATTTTAAAGAACATCTTATTCTTGATGCAGGTTCTATGATAATTACGGGCGGCATTGGTTATGGAATGCGATTGGTAAGCCGGCATATTAAAGTGTACACAGAAGAGGGAACTAAATTTCCTTCGGGGCATACCGCCAATGCATTTCGCGGCGCAGAAATTTTACACCAGGAACTGAAAGACAAAAATAAATTAGTGAGTTATAGCGGTTATGTAGTTGCCACCACTGTTGGCATTCTTCGAATGTATAATAAAGCGCATTTGCTTACAGATGTATTGGCCGGCGCTGGTTTGGGCATCTTATCAACCAAACTTACTTATTGGATTTTTGATAAAATAAAATTCAGGAAAAAATAATTTTGTCAATAATTTTTATCAATAAAAAAATTTAAAAACTGCGTTTATACGTTACCGTTAGTTTTTAGCTTTAAATAAAGTCCATGGATAAGATTTTAATTCAGTTAAATATTTTGACTGCCACGCATATTGTGGATGAAGTTTATAAAAAGGCGCTCCAACAAAATCTTCTCCGCACGGATGGCCCATGTGCGCCCAGAGTTCCATACTCTTTGCCAAATCAGCAGTGGTAACTTTTCCCTGAACAGCGCCCATCGGGTAAAACGCAGGCTCATCCCATTCTTTGCATCCATTGGGGTCTTCGTCAATGTGGCCGCAAATAACACATTTATTGTTGGCATGTGTTTTATGCACGGCATCATAATGATCGGCTTCAATTAATTTAGCGGTTTCAACATTTAGTTTTCCTTTGTCATTCACACACACCAATTGTTGCATGCGCACTTTGCGTGCATTGGGCGAAGTTGTTTTATCATTTACATCAAATGTGGTTTCATCTTTTATTAATTTCGGATCGCTTGGAAAATTGGAACCGATAATAGCGGTATCTTTCGAACGCCAAACGCGATAATCTTTTAATCCCAATTCGAGCTTGGCAACTTCATTTGTTTTTGTATCGCCAATAAGCCAGTCATTGGCATAACCGCCGTTGTTTCCGGTAGTAAAAATTTTTATTACATCATCAATGCTGTTGCTGTATTGCGCCGCTTTTCTTGCGCGCATAAATTCGGGAATGCCTGTGGAATCGAATAAATTAAAACCGGTAATGGTTGTTTCTGTAATTAGTATTCCATTATTAGTTATAAAAAAATCATCACCGCTGTGAATGAAGCCAGGCATACAATCCATTAAAATATGATTTCCTTTTTGCGGAACAATATCTGCAATTACATTCCAGTGCTGGCCAATAATGTACTCTGTCCAGTTGTTATGCGCCATCACAATTTTTCCATCGCTGGTATAACTTCCTGTTGCAATAAATGCGCTGCAATTTCCCGGAGCTTTGTTGTTTCCGCTTCCTGGTTTTGCTGCGTTCATTAATGAAGGAATATAATAAAAACCTAATTCTTCCATTGCATTTAATGCAGTAATATCAAGGCTGTCGTAATTTTTATTCTTGGCATGAAGGCCTGCAACAATCCCATTAATTTCATCTTTATATTCCGGGTCAAGTTTATTCCACATAAAACTTTGCGCTGCACGGCGAAAAAAATTCCAGTCATGTTTTGTTTCGTGTTCAAAATAATAACTCACGCATTGAATGTTGGTATCAATTTCATTTGCCAAAAGAAAACCATGCTGGTAGCCTATTTCAGAAGGCGTGCCTTCGAGATGAACATATATCCATCCGTTTTTATTTTCACGCGATGCTTTTGCTAACGGATCTGTAGAAGAAACAGTTTCTTGCGCTTTTTTTTTTGTGGCCGATGATTGACATGAAATAAAGAAAGAAAAAATTATTATAAGCAAGAATAGATTGGAAATAAATTGTTTCATTGCATGTTAGTTTAATTGATGTAAATATAAATTAATTATCCTTACAACTTTTCACCTCTGGTGGAGTTGGCAAAGTAATTGTTGAACTGTATTAAAGCTTTTATATGTTTCATTTAAATCTATTTTTATGAAAAGAGTTTCGCATGTTGCACAGGCGCTGCTATCCCTAATTATAATATTTATTATCCTGATGTTCCTTTTATATTTTACAGTTGCTTTTTAATTTTGGTTTTACTTAAAAACTGTTTATAAAATTCCAAACAAGAGAATTTTTTTCTACACTATGCTAATGGGTTTCTGTATATTTTTTAAAGTTATCTAAAATTGACTGCCATCCGGCTTTTTGCATGTCAGCGCTGTTTGTAGATTCTGCTTCAAAACTTTCTTTCACGTTGGTTTTATTTCCATCATCTGCAAAATATACTTGTACTTTTCTTCCATCGCCAATGGTGTATTCAATATATTTATTAATAATAACCGCATCATACACTCCTCCAAAATCAAATCCGAAACTTCCGTCTTTGGCTTCCATTCTTGCAACAAAAGAGCCGCCAACGCGTACATCATTTTCGGCGCGTGTGGTATGCCAGTCGGCAGATGCATGATTCCATTGAACAATGTGTTTGGGGTCGGTCCAGTGTTCCCAAACTTTTTTAACCGGCGCATTAATTGTAGTTTCTACCTCAATTATTTTTTTATTTTGCGTTTCCATTTTTTTTTGAAATTTTATTTTTTAATAATTTTTCTGTTGCAAACATCAGATAATTATTTTTAAAAAACGGGGGTATAAAAGACAATTAAAGGTATATTTTGCGACAATTATTTTTTTTAATTTAAAGATTAACAATGGATGAATAAAAAAGAAAAAATTTTCATTGCAATATGTATTGCGGTTACTGTAATTGCAGGATTTTTAAATTATACACATGCCAATGCAATATTGTCTTTTATAATAAGTGCATGTGCATTGGCGTCGCTCGCCAAAATTGTAGGCGATGCCACAGAACAATTGGGCAAACGCCTGGGACCTGCTGCTACAGGCATTTTGCAATCTGCTTTGGGAAATCTTCCTGAATTATTTGTTGGCATTTTTGCTTTAAGAGCAGGATTGAGCAAAGTAGTTCAGGCTGCATTGATTGGTTCTATTTTAGGCAATTCCTTATTGGTGTTGGGGTTAGCAATATTTCTTGGGGGACTTAAAAATGGAACGCAACGTTTTGTGTCGGAGCCGCCCAAAATGATGGCAACATTAATGATACTCGCTCTTGCAGGATTAGCGATTCCTACATTAACGCATATATTTCATACACCGGGAGCCACTCATATTAACCAGATGGATATTTTTCTTGCGATTGTTTTATTAATTATTTTTCTGGCAAGTTTATTTGTTTCATTAAAAGGCGATAGCTCTTTTGTATCACCAAAGCCTGAGAGTACGAATAAAAAAAATGGATGGCCGCTTGCAACAACTATTATTGTTTTAATATTGGCCGGAGCAGCAGCAGCTTTTGTTTCCGATTGGTTTATTAATGCACTTACGCCAACTATGAATGCTTTGCACATCAGCGAAACTTTTGCAGGATTAGTAATAGTGGCTATTGCCGGAAATGCTATTGAAAATTTTGTGGGTATACAATTGGCATATAAAAATCATTCTAATTATGCGATGAGCATTATTATGAACAGCTCGCTGCAGGTAGCGCTTGGTTTATTTCCACTGTTGGTACTCCTTTCATTTGTTTTGGGCGGTTCTGTTTTATCTTTTGTGTTAGCTCCCATGCTGTTGGTTTCGTTGGCGCTGGGCGTTATTGTAAGCGCCTTTATAGTAATGGATGGTGAATCCATCTGGCTGGAAGGAGTTGCTTTAATAGGATTATATTTATTAATAGCCGCAGCGTTTTGGTGGGGTTAAAAGAATGGTATAAATTATTCTTCTACATTTTATTTTATGGATAAAGAATAATATCAAATACCTGCATGGGTAAATTAGCTTTGGCAATATCCAGTGCACTCACTTCTGATTGATCAAAAATTTTATTATCGTCACAATCAGGGCATGTGAGCATTACGCCTGTTTTTCTGAAATTAATTTTTCCATTATCATCTGGCTTTATCATAAATGCAAGAGGCGATTTATTTCCATAAATAAAAAAATTTACATCGTTTAGTCTTAAAAGATCTCTTAAACTCATTCCTGATTGAAGCCCGCTTTTAAATTTCCATTTATTGTTTTCATAAGTGAATGCATTTTGGCGCCCCGCTTCGGTAGGAAGCACATTGGTAACAAGAATGTACGAGAGGTTATTCATTTCTGTTTCATTTCCCCACACGAAAACTGCCTGGTACAAAGTGCCGCTAAATAAAACAGAACATTTTTTTAATTCACTTTTAGAAAAATAATACATATCTTTTTTTACATTCTTTTCGCCAAAAAAGCTAACCAAAAATTCATTGGAATCAAACTGGAGCAAGTCTTCGGCATAATTAACGGAATCGGGTATTTTTCTCGCTTTTAATTTAAACAAAAATTCATGAACGCTGTCTCTCACATCGGCGTTAGTTTCTATTGAAATATTATTTTTTTGAAAAAACATTAATGAATCATTGGCCGGATTTATTTCGGATGTATAAACAAAACCATCTTTAATTAAATTTTGTTTTCCTTGCTGGTATTCATTTAATGAAGATGTGTGTAATGTAAAAAAGCGGGTGTTGTGTTGTATAAGCATATCAATGCTTCGTTGCGGGCCGTCGTATTTTTTTTTATCTTTTTTAAAAGTATAAATAACTCCTGCTGTGTCGCTTCCCGGCTCTCCATAAGAAATTTCAAATCCTTTTTTGTTCATAAAGTTGTCAATTTTTGAAGGAGACAAAGCAGAAACTTCAATGAGGTCTTGTATAGTAAACGACTGACCAGAAGAGGTGGCTAAAATAAAAATGTGCAGCAGAAGTAAAAGTAATATTTTCTTCATGGGTTATTTTAATTTATCCGGGCTTTAAAAGGAAAAGGAATTTACGGGAATTTTGGAGAGCAATTTTTTTTGAACAGGGCTAAAGTAATTTGTTTTTATAAAAAATCCAAAATTAGATTTATAAACCAAATAGAAATGGAATGCACATTTCAATTCATAATTTTTATAAGATTAATTTACCATCGAAGATTCAATCGCTAAAAAAATTCTCCTTTACCTTTAAGCCTTCTTATAATGATGAAAATTTTGCATAAGGAAATAAAAAATTAAGTACCCTAAATAAAAATAATGACAGCGGAACAACAACGCCTTGTAAATAATTTATCAAAAAAAATTCCGATGGAACAATGGGGCCCTTATGTGAGTGAGCGCCAATGGGGCACCGTGCGTGAAGATTATAGTGAGCTTAATGATGCATGGAATTATTTTCCATTCGACCAGGCTTATTGCAGGGCATACTTATGGGGCGAAGACGGCATCGCCGGCATATCAGATTTTTTTCAAAATTTATGCTTTGCTGTTACATTATGGAATGGCAAAGATCCAATTTTAAAAGAACGGCTTTTTGGCCTTGGCAACCGGCAGGGCAATCATGGCGAAGATGTAAAAGAATTGTATTATTATCTTGATAATACGCCTACGCATTATTACATGAAATATTTATACAAATATCCGCAACGCAAATTTCCTTATGAAGATATAAAAAAAGAAAACGCTCTAAGAACGCGAGCCGAACCGGAATATGAAATTTTGGATACCGGCATTTTTAATAACAACGAATATTTTGATGTAACAATAACCTATGCTAAATACGATGCAAAAGATATTTTTATTAAAATAAATATTCGAAATTGTTTTTCAAAAAAAGCTTCCATCACGGTAATGCCTACGCTCTGGTTTTACAATCGTTCCAGCAATCAAAACCTGGCAGAAAAACCAATGATTACGGGCATCAGCCAAACTTCGGTAAAAGCTACTCACCAACGTTTGGGAACTTATTATTTATATTTTCAACCGGCAGATACTACCTTTTTTACAGACAATGAAACCAATACCGAAAAAGTTACTGGCTTGCCCAATACAACGCCATTTGTAAAAGATGCTTTTCACGAAGCTATCATCAATAAAAAATTGGTAACAGAACTTCACGAAAGAAATGCGGGAACCAAATTTGCTCCGGTGTATAATTATACTATTGATGGCGGCGAATCAAAAAATATTTATTTGCGACTGAGCAATAAAGAACTTCATAATGCTTTTGAAGAAAATTTTGAAAATGTATTTATAGTGCGCAAAGCAGAGGCTGATGAATTTTATAATGCAATTCTTCAGAAAAATATTTCTTCAGAATTAAAAAATATACAACGGCAGGCTTTTGCAGGAATATTGTGGAGCAAGCAATATTATCACTACGATGTAGAAAAATGGCTTACTACCAGCGATGGAATTACGCCGGTTAGTGTAGGAAAACTTACCGGCCGCAATCACGAATGGAAGCACCTGAAAAATCAACACGTAATATTAATGCCCGATAAATGGGAATATCCGTGGTATGCCGCATGGGACCTGGCTTTTCATTGCATACCGATGGCCATGCTCGACGCAAGTTTTGCAAAACACCAGCTCACGCTGATCATGCGCGAATGGTTTATGAAACCCGATGGGCAATTGCCCGCTTACGAATGGCATTTCAGCGACGTAAATCCGCCCGTGCAGGCATGGGCGGCTTTGCAGGTATATCGGATCGAAAAATCAACAACAGGTCATGGAGATATTAATTTTTTAAAAAGAATTTTTCATAAGCTCGTTATCAATTTCACGTGGTGGATTAATAGAAAAGATGCGAGCGGTAACAATATTTTTCAGGGAGGTTTTTTGGGACTTGATAATATCGGTGTGTTCAACAGAAGTATTGAAATACCCGGAAACCACCGGCTGGAGCAGGCTGACGGCACAAGCTGGATGGGAATGTATGCTTTGAACATGATGGACATGGCTTTGGAAATTGCAATGGCGGATGAAACATTTGAAGATGCAGCAACAAAATTTTTTGAACATTTTGTTTTAATTGCTGAAGCGCTTAACCAGCAAGGATTGTGGAATGATACCGATAAATTTTTTTATGATATTCTTTCCCTCGCCGGATCCAATTCCATCCAGTTGCAGATACAATCTATAGTAGGCATTACTACTTTATTTGCGGTGTCCACCATTCAAAAAAAAGTGCGTGATAAACTTCCCGATTTTAAAAAAAGAATTACCTGGTTTGAACATTATAGAAAAAAAAATAATCGTTTCTGGCCCAATGAAGAGCGTGATGATCGGGAAAGAATATTATTATCGCTGGTGCCGCAGGAGCGATTGAAAAATATATTGCAACATTTATTAAATGAAGAAGAATTTCTTTCGCCAGGAGGGGTAAGGGCTTTATCAAAATATCACGAAAAAAATCATTACCAGGTTACAGTTGATAATATTGAATACACTATTCAATACGATCCCGGCGATGCTACCTCCAATCTTTTTGGTGGAAACTCTAATTGGCGCGGCCCTGTGTGGATTCCTATCAATTATATTCTTATACAATCGCTGCGCAAGTATGGAGAATTTTATGGAGACGATTTAATGGTGGAATGCCCCGCCGGTTCCGGCATTGTAATGAATTTAAAACAAGTGGCTGATGAACTGGCAAAACGGGTTATCAGTTTATTTAAAAAAGATGAAGAAGGTAATCGAAGAATTTACGGAAAAGATAATTGGTTTTATAAACAACCCGGTAATGAACACCTCATTTTATTTTATGAATATTTTCATGGAGACAATGGATACGGCCTTGGTGCCAGTCATCAAACGGGGTGGACGTCGTTGGTGGCTACACTAATAAATGAATTAGAGAAAAGAAACGAATAAGAGAAATGTTTTTAAAATTTATTATAAAATTATTTATGCATAATTAAAATTTTTCGGGTAGTAATGTTTTCTTCATTAATTATTTTCAAAACATAATTACCATCAGGAAGGCTGCCGGTATTGAGTTGTATAATATTCCCCGCCATATTTTGGTCAATCAATTTTCTGCCAACTGCATTATATAAAATTATTTTCGGGTAGCCGGCACCGTTAGTTGCAGCAATTATTTCAATAAAATTGTTTGCAGGGTTTGGAAAAATAATAAAATTGTTTGAACCATTTTTATTTCGCACAAAAGCAATATTGCTATACGTGTATTTTCCGTCTATATCAATTTCTTTGATGCGATAATATAAATTTCCTGCAGGAATATTGCTTTGCAAAAATTCATAATTGCTTTGGTTAGCATTGCTAATCGTTATCATGCCAATGCTGTCAAAATTTTTCCCATCGGCGCTTAACTCAATAATAAATTTATTCGCATTAATCATTGGCGTAGCCACCACCCATTTAACTATTGCAGAATTATTATTGACCAATGATGCGCCAACACTGATAAAGTTTACAGGCAACGCTGCGAAGTTAAAAGGAGTGGGAACGTTCTCACCGGGCTCGGTAGCATTGCCATCATTGTTTGGATCTACTGCACTTTCGGGGCCATTGTTAGATGAATCTGCAACATTGCTGAAGCTTGATGTACCAATACTTCCGATGGTGGCTGTTCCAATTGCAGAATTCATATAAACGGTTGCCTGATTAAGATTACTAACGCGGAAGCCTACACGAAGTTTTACAAAATAATCGGTATTTACTGATGTATGATTATTTAAATTTTGACCCGGCAATAATAAAGTACTATCGTTATCGCCATTATAAGATGTATTTAATAAAAGGTTTCCTGCATTTTCATTTGGTACAAACGAAACGTTTATGTTGGTTATATTTTTGGCGCCATATACGGCCGCAAGGTTATCACTTACATTAATATTATTAAGCGCTACATTACCCAAATTAGTTACATAAATTTCATACGTAAGATCGGCAGTATTGTTATTTACTTTTATTGTATTTACCAATTGTTTTGTAACGCCCACCGAAGGTGTGATGCTGGTATTATCAATAGGCAATTGTCCTTGCTGAAAACCTTTTACCGAATCAAGAACATGATCTGCGATATGATATTTATAATAATAACAATTGCCCGCAAAATCAGTTCCCGTAATTTCTAATTCACCATTAAGATAAGCAATGCCATAACAATTTTGGGGCAGAGAATCTAAAAATACGGCAGTAGCATTTGTGGCAGTATTATAATTTGTAATTTCATATAGCCTCGATGGAAAATTCCCAAGTGTGGCAAACATACGCCCATTGGGTAAAATAGTAAGATCGCCGCTGGTAATATTGGTTGGAAAATTTCCTGGAGGAAATTGTACAGTACGTGTATTGATAACCATTCCCGTGGTTACGTCAAATTGATCAATATTGCATATTCCGAGTGTATCATTATAATTTGAAAATGACCAAAGATTTCCATTATTATCAAATTCAAAATTATTGGAAACATAACTATAACTATAATCCGGTGTGCTCAATAATGACGGACAAGTAATAGCGCCCGGCAATCCTACATCCACTACCCAAATTTTAGTATTAACTCCGCTTCTTATATCAGCAACATACATTTTATTATTTTTTGGATTATAGGCAATGAACACTGCAAAAATATCGGGTAATTGATTGGCAAGGTTGCAGGTAATTAATGAAGAGGATGAATCGGTAAGCGGATCTTTAATAAGTGAAAAAGAAGGCGTTCCCATATCGCTACAGGAGCTGGTTCCAAAGTTAACCAACAACGAATTTTGTGCAAAAGCAATTTGGCTTATGGCAATATTTATTAGCAAAAAAACTGTTGATTTACGGATCAATTTTTTTATCATCCTTTGTTTTTTTAACGAGCTCTATTACTTGTTTAAAACAATGTGGTCTTCGGATGAAATGTTGGATTGGTATAGTTACTGTAACTGAAGGTAAAATACAGTATGTATAGAAAATATAAAGATAATAAATCGGCTGTACACTTAAAAGCAATCAGCAATTTTTTTTTTATCTCCTTTGGGAAGGGAACTGCTTAAAAGGATTTAATAAAATTCTTTTAAGCAAAAATATATCTCAGCAATACTAACGGTAAGGCATACACGAAAATGGAATAAGCCATTGTATTAAGAAAACCTTTTTTTTACATCGCTGGCTGCGCCTTCCATGTTATCTTTCAGGTCAACGATTTTATCTTTGTATGCTGAAGCTTTATTTTTAAAATCCTTTTTATATTTCTTTGCTTTTTTCATCCATTTTTTGCGTGTTGCAACGCCCTCGTCGGGGGCCAATAATAAACCAGCTAGTGCTCCAATAGCAGCGCCGGTTAATAATATAATTGCTGCATTTTTAATTTTCATATAATTATTTTAATGGTAAACGATATTTGTTTAATGAGTATTCAAAAACATTGCCAGTTAATTTTATGAAAACGCTAAAATGGAAAAAACGTATTGAAAATTTTATTCAAAAAAAAATCAATATCCGTACCGGTGGTCGCTTCTATTAAACAAATTTCTGAGGTTCGTAGAAATTTTTATCCCCGCAAAATAATAAGAATCTTTTATTGAAGGGTTGCCTCGCTGTCTTCCCGTAATATTGTTTGTGGGCTTGCCACGATAGGCCAGTTGCACTGCTTCCGGTCCTTTTTCAAAAGCAAGCGTGGAAGGGTTTATATAAGTTTTACTTACATCATCAAGGTAATCGGTAAATGTAATGCGATAACCAAATTCGTAACTTATATCCCATTTTGCATTCAAGGGCATTTTCCATCCTATTCCAAAAGGAAGGCAGAACTGGTTCAGTGAATATTTTTTCCTGGATGGATATTCGCTCAAGCCTTCGCCTTCGGTGCTTAGCGGTTGCAAAAATGTTTTTTTATGAGCGCTGTCAAAAGTATAAGGATTAAAATGAAACACACCAACTCCTCCAAAAACATAAGGATAAGAAGTGTACGTATCGGGGTCAAATAAAGTAACCTCCATAATTAAGTTCAATTCAATTATATCACTTTTGAAATTAAGGTTACGACTTTTTAAACCCGGGCTTGTGTTGTTTTTATCATCAGCGCCAATTTTTCCATACCCGATTCCAATGCGAAAATTTAAATAATCGCCCGAATTGTATTTTAAATTTAAATTCACGCCAGGCTTTAATTGCTGAAGGGAAATTCTGTGCTGGGTTAAATCTCCATTGTAAGAACAGATTCCTGCCATTAATTCGGCCTGCCAGCTTTGTGCAACAGATACATTGGAAAAGCCTAATAAAATAAATAAAAAAAATTTCATATCTGGTAATGCGAAATCAACATTGAAAAAAAAGTTTCAACAAGGAATTATATTTTAAGTATTATTTTTTCAAAGATAAGTTAATTGCCATTTAAAGGTAATCTTCATGCATTTAAATCGTACAATTACTTTTATTTACTCCGTTTATTTACGATAAAAAATAGTAAATACTTATTTGCAAAATAAGGCATTAGTGCTATTGCAAAGAGCTATGCGTGCCCCTATCTTTGTTCCAGAAATTGATTGATGTTCAAATGAACGCTAATCAAATCCATTTGAAAAAACATTTACCAAAATCCTGTAAAACCAATAAAATTCGATATTAATTAGTCGTTTTAAAATTCAATACCCGTTATTAACCGAATTATCCCAATGAAAACCATGCCTTAAACGGCAATCCTATTTATCCGGAAAAACCAGAAACCCAGGAATAAATTATTCCAACGAAGTTAACCTTCCAAAGAACTTCTGCAAGCGCAGAAGTTTTTTTGTTTATATCCCTCAGCAAATTTTTTATTTTCAGAAAAGTACCCTATAAAGGAATTTATTCCCCCATTTTTTTTAAAGAAATATCCCAAAATTATTTTTTGAAAAATTTGAAGAATGATTATGCAATAATCTATAAAGTTCTTGTTCTGAAATTTTATTTTACTAAATTGAGATAGAAAATTATTTGCAAAAATTTTGTATTGCATCAATTGGGGTTCTACCATTTAAAAAACTACTCATGAAAAAAATTGGCATCCTTTTCGGTAAAGAAAGAAGTTTTCCCGAAGCATTTATTGAAACAATAAACAATAAACATATTGATGGAATTACAGCGGAGCATGTTCGCATTGATAAAGTGATGCAGGGCGAAAGCAGCGGATATGCTGTAATAATTGATCGCATATCACAGGACATTCCTTTCTACCGCGGTTATTTAAAAAATGCAGCGCTATGCGGAACGGCCGTTATCAACAATCCTTTTTGGTGGAGTGCAGATGAAAAATTTTTTAATAATTGCCTTGCAACTAAAATAGATGTGCCGGTTCCCAAAACGGTAATACTTCCATCAAAAGTGTTACCTGCCGATACAAGTGACCAATCCTTTTCTAACCTTGCTTATCCGTTGGATTGGGAAAGCATTTTTAATTACATTGGTTTTCCCGCATACATGAAACCCTTTGCCGGCGGTGGCTGGAAGAATGTTTACAAAGTAAATGATCCGCAGGATTTGTTTAATAAACATGCCGAAACCGGCGAATTGGTAATGATGCTTCAGGAAGAAATTTTCTTTGATGAATATTATCGCTGCTATTGCATCGGCGGAAAATATGTGCACATAATGCCTTACGAGCCACGCAATCCGCATCACTTACGATACGTAGCCGATTTTAAACCTGATAAAAAAAGATTAGAATTAATGACTGATATTGTTTTAAGAATCAATAAATATCTCGGATACGACTTCAATACGGTTGAGCTTGCTTTGCGTGATGGGATTCCTTATGCAATTGATTTTTGTAATCCTGCGCCCGATGCAGAAATTACAAGTGTTGGCAAAGAAAATTTTGATTGGGTAGTAAATGCCGCCACAACTTTTGCCATTGAAAAAGCACAATCTTATGAAGAAGGAAAAGATAATTTAACATGGGGCGAATATGTAAAGCGCAGCGCAGATGGAAAGAAACTTTTTTAAAGCCTCGCCCCAATCCTTCTCCAAAGGAGAGGGAACTATTTTATTAAATTTTAAAAGCTGATAATTATATAAAAAACCAAAAAAAAATCATCAGTAATTCAATAATAAAATTCTAATTCATAATTCAAAAAATGTCCTCCATTTCTTATAAACATTTTACGCTTGGTATAGAAGAAGAATACATGGTAATTGATCCGGTAACACGCGAGCTAAAAAGTCATGAACAAAAAATTGTGCAGGAAGGTGAAAAAGTAATTAAAGATAAAGTAAAAGCAGAGATGCATCAGGCAGTTGTAGAAGTAGGAACAGATATTTGCCAGGATATTGATGAAGCTTACGTGGATGTAGCCACATTACGTAAAACAATCAGCGCAATTGCAGATGGGCTTGGCTTATGGGTTGGCGCATCGGGCACGCATCCTTTCAGCCATTGGGAACTGCAGTTGATAACCGATCATGCACGATACAGCGCCATTGTAAATGAATTGCAGGAAGCGGCAAGAAGCAATCTTATTTTTGGTTTGCATGTACATATAGGAATGGAAAATCGCGAGATGGCGATTCACATTGCCAATACTGCGCGATATTTTTTACCACACATTTATGCGCTTAGCACCAATTCACCTTTTTGGGAAGGAAGACTAACCGGCTATAAATCTTTTCGTACAAAAGTTTTTGATAAATTTCCGCGCACCGGTATTCCTGATTTTTTTGAGAGCATTGAAAGCTATGATAATTATGTAAAGCTTTTGGTAAAGACAAATTGTATTGATAATGCAAAAAAGATTTGGTGGGATCTTCGTGTGCATCCTTTTTTTAATACAGTTGAATTTCGCATTTGCGATGTACCGATGACCGTAATGGAAACCATTACCATTGCGGCATTGTTTCAGGGAATATGCGCGAAATTGTATAAACTGCGTACGCAAAATTTAAATTTTATTATTTATCCGCGTGCTTTAATAAATGAAAATAAATGGCGCGCAGGCCGCTATGGAATTGAAGGCAGCATGATTGACTTTGGCAAAGAAACCGAAGTAAATACAAGGGTACTCATTTATGAGCTCCTCGATTTTATTGATGACGTTACAGGCCCTCTTGGAATACGCACCACCGTTAGTAATGTTCATAAAATGCTGGAAGACGGCACCGGCGCAGATCGCCAATTAAAAGTTTATGAACAAACCAACAGTTTGCCCGCTGTGGTTGATTATATACATGAGCAGTTTTTAGCGGGGTTGTGAAAGTGGCTATAACTGCTTTTATTGTAAGTCTTACATCTTAGGAATGTCCACTGCGTGAGACGTTGCTGAGAACATAGAAATTTTAAGAGTTTGCCTGATAAAAGGCGCTCCAAAATTGAAAGAAGATTGTGATATTATGATTGATCAAATTCTGGCTTGATAATAAAAGATTATTAAAAAAACAGGAGCGCTCGATCAATATACAATTGATTTAATTAAATCAAATCTTTCAATTTTACTTGATATATAATTTTTTTCATTCAAGTACTTCTACTATAATTTTTCTTCCTTCTTGCAAATAAAAAAAATGTTCTCTACATTTATGGCCTACAAGAACCTCTTTTTCCCATCATCTTTTTGAAAATCTATTTAGCTTACTCAATTAACGGCAACGCATACTCGAAAACATTTCAGCCGGTAATTTTTTTAGCATAATCCTTTATTTTTCGGTTTATCAGCTCAAAGTATTTAACAGAATATTTTGTGAGAAACGATAAAGCAAAAACAGATTTACGAGTCTTATATTTAAAAAAGTTAAAAT